>JAKEGK010000189.1 GCA_022627515.1 Gammaproteobacteria bacterium | reverse complement strand
ATACCTCGAATGATAAAACCCGCCAGGCATACGCGAATAAACACGCGCAAAAGATCAAGGAGCTGAAAAATATGTGCATGCGTCATCGCATGGGTTTTATAACCCTGTCCACACAGGATGATTTGCTGGAAACCCTGCGCAGTAAACTGTATTTAACATTTAGAGCAGGCTAACGCATCCATGAATCCGGGTGTTGAATCATTACCATTACGCGATATCCATTTGCCCGGCAGCGTGTCGTGGTGGCCGCCGGCCATCGGTTGGTGGATTTTGATGGGACTGATTGTTGCGGCGGTTGCGCTGGTGTTGATTGTCAGATATGTCAAAACCAGAAAACAGTTTTCCCGTATGGCGCTGGCGGAATTTAACCTGATTACGGCGCACTATGACCGCCATGGTGATGCGCAAAAATTGTTGGAGGATTTGTCGGCGCTTATGCGCAGGATTGCAGTCACTGCATTCCCTGATCAGAATGCCGCGGGCGTTACCGGCGAAGCCTGGTTGCGGTTTCTGGATGATATCGCCGCGCAACAAAAATCCGCGAAGCTGCCGGTTAACTTTCACAGTCCGTTGGGCCAATGGCTGGTCAGCGCGCCTTATCAAAAACGTTTTGCACCGGCGCAGCAGGATGTTCAGCAACTGCTGTTGCTTTGCCGGGAGTGGATACGCTCAGTGCCGAGGCAGGCCAGGCCGCCGATAGCGTCAGGAGCGCGCGGATGTTGACGATCGAATGGCTATGGGTGTTGCTGTTTTTACCATTGCCATGGTTGTATCGTTATTTGCTGCCGGTTGCCAAGGCGGCCGAAGAATCGGTTTTGCGGGTGCCGTTTATCGACGATTTTAAAAATATGGCCGGAGGCGGCCGGGTAATAAAGAAGGATCATCTGTTGTTCTGGCTGGGCGTGCTGGCATGGGCGTGCCTGGTAGCCGCGGCATCCCGGCCGCAATGGCTGGGGGAGTCCATCGAATTGCCGGTCAGCGGCAGGGATATCATGCTGGCCGTGGATCTTTCCGGCAGTATGGAGATGGAAGATTTTGTTCTGCGCAACAACCAGCGCGTGGACCGGCTGACCGCTACCAAGGCCGTAGCGGGTGAATTTATTGAGCGGCGCACAGGTGACCGGGTGGGATTGATCCTGTTTGGCCGGCAGGCGTATGTACAAACACCATTAACGTTTGATCGCGAAACCGTGAAGACATTATTGTATGAATCGGCCATCGGCCTGGCGGGAAAGGAAACCGCCATCGGTGATGCTATTGGTCTGGCGGTCAAACGCTTTCGTGAAATGCAATCATCCCGCGCGCCGTCGCCAGCCGGCCAGTCTTCCAAACCGATTCTTATTCTATTGACTGATGGCGCCAATACCGCCGGTGAAGTGGAGCCGGTAAAAGCGGCGGAATTCGCGGCACAGGAGGGACTGAAAATTTACACCATTGGCATCGGCGCCGATCAGATGACTGTGCCATCGTTATTCGGCGCGCGCCGTATCAATCCGTCAATGGATCTGGACGAGGAGACATTGACCGCTATTGCGGACAAAACCGGAGGCAAATATTTCCGTGCCCGGGACACCGAAGAACTCGAGAAAATCTATCAGCTGCTCGACGAGCTGGAACCGATTGCCCGCGAGTCAAAAAGCTTTCGCCCCAAAATATCCCTTTATTACTGGCCGTTGTCGATCGCTGTGCTGCTGGCGATGGCAGTACTGTTATTATCAGGTTTAAGGCGGTAAACGCTCATGTGGGAACAACTCGCCAATTTTCATTTTATCCGCCCTTACTGGTTGCTGGCGGTTATCCCGTTTGCGTTTGTCAGCTGGTTATACGCCCGGCGGCGCCTGAAGGCGGGCAATTGGAGCCGGGTATGTGATGACCGCCTGTTGCCGTTTATACTCATTGGCCGGGAACAGCAGAGTTCACCCGGGAAATTAATGGCCTTATTGGTTTGTGGCTTGATGTTGATTATCGCATTGGCGGGACCCGCCTGGGTCAAATTGCCGCAACCGGTATTCCGTTCGCAGTCCGCCCTGGTGATAGTGCTGGATCTGTCGCGCTCGATGGATGTCAGTGATATCAAGCCCAGCCGGCTGGCGCGCGCCCGGCACAAAATTCTGGATATTCTGGACAAGCGGCGGGAAGGGCAAACGGCGCTGATTGTGTACGCGGCCGAACCTTTTGTTGTTACGCCATTAACGGAAGACACCAAAACCGTCGCGACGCTGGTTAAAGATCTGACCACGGACCTCATGCCTTCTCAGGGAAGTTATGCGGGCAAGGCCTTACTTAAAGCCGTCGCATTATTCAAACAGGCATCCATTGTCAACGGTCATATATTATTGGTTACTGACGGCCTGGAACCTTCCGGCATCAATGAGGCGTTAAATGATGTAACAAATAATGGCTATCACTTGTCCGTACTGGGTATTGGCACTGAACAGGGCGCGCCGATCGCAAACCGCGGCGGCGGCTTCGTGAAAGACGCGGCGGGTTCCATCGTATTGGCGCAACTCGATGAACAACAGCTGCGGCAGCTTGCGCGGGATGGCCGGGGTATTTACCGCAAAATTTCCGCCGATGATCAGGACCTTGATGAATTGTTACAGGTGATGGCGCCGTCACGCATCCAGGACGAGTTCAATATGAACGATGATACGTTGAAGCTTCAATCCGACCAGTGGCGCGAAGAGGGCCCGTGGCTATTGCTGATTCTGCTGCCATTTGCCGCGCTGGCCTTTCGCCGTGGTTATCTTGCGCTGATGTTGTTTGTATTGTTACCGTTGCCGCAATCCGGTTATGCGCTGGAATGGTCCGCCTTGTGGCAAAACAAAAATCAACGGGCGGCGGCGGCGCTGGAGCAGGGTGATTCCAAAACGGCCGCTGAAATGTTTACTGATCCGCAATGGCGCGGCGCCGCCAGTTACCGGGCGGGAGATTTTCAGAAAGCCATTGAATCACTCGACGGCATGCAGCAGCCGGATGCCTTGTATAACAAGGGCAATGCGCTGGCGAAAACCGGCGATTTGCCACAGGCGATTGAGGCCTATAACGAAGCCCTGAAATTGAATCCTGAACACGAAGACGCGAAATACAATCGCGATCTTTTGCAGCGTTATCTTGAGCAACAGCAGCAACAGCAAAACAACAATCAGTCACAGCAAAGCGAGAACAATCAGCAAAACAGTTCCTCTTCACAGGACCAGCAATCCGCTGGCGAGCAGGCAGAGGGTTCGGACAAAGAGGATCAGCAGCAAAATGCGGGATCATCCTCGCAGCAGGAACGCAAAGACCAGCAGCATCAGCAGGACGAGCAACAGCAACAAGCCGATAACCGGCAATCCGGCCAGGATCAGGAGCAACAGCAGGCGCAGGCAGAACAGCAGCGCGAGGGTGAGCAAGACAAAAACAAAAATAAAGATAAAAACAAAGATAAAAATAAAGACGAAGAGCAAACAGCAGATGCGCGGGCGCATCTGGCGCAACGCAACGATGATCCGGAAGAAGATCCGCAAACCAGGCAACGGACTGAACAATGGCTGCGGCGCATTCCCGATGATCCGGGAGGGTTATTGCGGCGCAAGTTTCTTTATCAGTCGCAAATAAATCAACGTCAGGCGCAAGGTGAAACCAAGCCATGGTGAGATATATAACTGTTACCTGTGTCTTTGTCTTGTTGTTGTCATTGCAGGCAATAAACAGTTCGCCAGGTCATGCCGCGGTAATCGAAGCCACTGTGGACCGGATGAATGTGCAGGAAAACGAATCACTGAATCTGATATTCTCCTCGGATTCCGAAGTTGACGGCGACCCGGATTTTTCGGTTTTGGAAAAGGATTTTAATATCCTGAGCCGCAGTCAAAGCAGCAATATTTCCATCCTCAATGGCCGTGTCAACCGTCAGATCAATTGGGAACTGATGCTGATGCCAAAACGCGCCGGCAATTTGCAGATTCCCCGGATAGCGTTTGGCAACGACAGCTCCAATGCGGTCACCATCAATGTGTCACCGGCCAGCGCAGGCGGCGGCGTTATCGCAAACGATCTGGTGTACCTCGAAGCTAACGTGGATAAAACATCGGTCTATGTGCAATCGCAGCTTGTTTACACGCTGCGCATTTACCATGCCGTGCAGCTGCGCAACGCCAGTTTAAATGAACTGGAAGTCAGTGACAGCGATGCGGTTATCGAGAAACTGTCGGAAAACAAGTCGTATGAAAAAATGATTAACGGCCGCCGCTACCGGGTGTTTGAAAAGCAGTTTGCGATTTTTCCGCAGACTCCCGGCGAACTGGTGATTGAGCCCGCGGTGCTTGATGCCCAGTATATTGATCTGCCGCGCGTGATGCGCACCAAACGGCTGGTTTCCGAAACATTGAAAGTGACGGTGAAACCGGTTCCGCAACAGGCCCAGCAAGCACAGTCCGCTTACTGGTTGCCGGCAAGTTCTTTGACATTGACGGAACAATGGTCGAACGGCTCTGATGAAATAAATGCCGGCGACCCGGTTACCCGGACGCTGACCTTGACGGCGGGTGGATTGTTATCAGCGCAACTTCCGGTGCTTGGCGGCATTGATGCCGGCGCGGGGATAAAACAATATGCCGATCAGCCCGTGCTGGAGAACGTCGTCAGTAACGGAGGATTTTCCGCTAAACGCCAGGAAAAAATCGCCTATATTCCAACGCAGCCGGGCAGTATTAAACTGCCGCCAGTTACCGTGACATGGTGGAATACTGAAAAAGACCGCATGGAAACCGCAACCTTGCCGGCGCGTACGATCAAGGTGGCCGGCGCAGCCGCGGATCAATCACGGATTGCCGGTCAGCCGGAACCTGACGTTGCGGCTGCCAAGGGACAAGACAATATTGGCGATGTTGCCCGGATTACTGATGAAACCAAAAATGATGCGGCAAGCATCGCGGGATTTTCCACGCCGCTATGGTTTGGAATCAGCGTTGCACTGTTGATTTTATGGTTGCTGACGCTTGCAACGTGGTATCTATCAACACGCAGGCGCAGTCAGCAAAACATGACCATATCAAATGAAGGCCGCGGTCACCTGCCGGTCAAGGCGATCCTGAAACAGATAAAAAGCGCCTGCGACGCCAATGATCCGCGGCAGGTAAAAAACGTGTTGCTGCAATGGGGGCATGAACAATGGCCGCAACAGCCGCCTACCAGTCTGGGACATATTGCGCAGCGTGTGAATGGACGTCTGGCCGGTGAACTCAAACAGCTCAATGCACTATTATATAAGCCCGGCGGCGCGCCATGGAACGGTAAAGGATTGTGGCAGTCCCTGGAGGAATACACGCAGGATAATCATAAGCAAAAAACACCATCTGCCTCCGCCATCCGGCCTTTGTATCGCATTGCACAGACCAGCGAAGATTGATCCTGGCGTTGTATAAAATGTAACATTTGGGACAACATGGTAGTGGAGGGAGTACGGTCATTTGAGACACGCTGTAAATACCTCCCTGTACGTTCGACGGCGGCATCCCTGCCGCCAACGGTCTCAAATGACCGTACTCCCTCCGCTACCATGACCATACACAGTGCAACTGATAGAGATCGCACTATTTCCAGATCTCACACAGTGTGAATATTAGCGGTAGTTTTCAGATATTGTTAGATTCACTATTTTTAATGGAATGCACTAGATTGAAACCAGAATTTATGCAACTGTAAGGTTAACAGTGGCGGAACGGAATAATGAATACGATAAATAATCAAAAAGATAAACCCGCCTTGCCAAAACACTGGATCGTTCCCATTCGTTTGGCGGTTTATTTGGTATTGGCCGGTTGCTCGGCGTATATCTATTTTAATGTCAGGGATCTCGAGCTGACGCATTTATTTATTTTTCTGCCCGTCGCCGCCGTGGCGGCCATGGCGCTGCTGGATTGCCGGTTCAGTGAAGACTACTGGAAGAAACAGGGCGCGGAAAAGTCTGCAAATAAGGACGGTTAACCGATGGGACGCTGGAGACCGCCACCACCCGCCAGTTCGAAATACATTACACCGGAAGGTAAAAAACACCTGGAAGACGAACTGGAATTTTTATGGCGCAAGGAGAGGCCTGAAGTGACAAAGGCGCTTGCCGCCGCCGCCGCCGAAGGTGACCGTTCGGAAAATGCCGAATATATTTACCGCAAGAAGCAATTGCGTGAAATTGATTCCCGTGTGCGCTTTTTGCGGAAGCGCCTGGAAAACATGAAAGTTGTCGACAGTGTGCCCGACGATACATCGCGGGTGTTTTTCGGCGCGTGGGTCACGGTTGAAGACGACGCAGGCAATGAAATACTTTACCGGATTGTCGGTCCCGACGAAACGGATTACCAGCAGGAGTATATCAGTATGGACTCGCCTATCGGCAGAGCGCTGATGGGCAAAGCGCTGGACGCGGAAGTGGAGGTGGAGACTCCGCAGGGCAACAAACTACTATATATAGTCGATATAGAATATGGTAACCGGAAGGTTCCATCATGAGCGATAAGTTACTCAAAAAAGCGGTCAACAAACATAAGTCGGGTCAATCCCGTGAAGCGCAGTCTCTTTATAAAAAAATCCTGAAAAGCCAGCCACAGCATATTGACGCCAATTACATGCTGGGCACGCTCTATGCCGAGCAGGGGGATATCAACAACGCGCTGAAATATCTGAGCAACGCGGAGCGGCTTGCGCCGCGTTCGCAATATATCAAAAACAACCTGGGCAACATTTACCGTATGCGCGGCGACTATGATACGGCCGCGCTGAAATACCAGGAAGCCTTAACCTTCCAGCCGGATATGATAGAAGCGCAGAATAATCTGGCTATCGTGCAGCGCCGCTTGAACAATACCCGCCAGGCCATCATGCTGTATAAGAACGCCATTGCATTGTCCCCGGATTTTGCCGAAGCCCATTTCAACCTGGGCAAAGCCTATTGGGATGAACAGCAGTATGAAGATGCCAAGGCCTGTTTTACGCGGGTATTGGAAATCAATCCCCTGCATGCGCGCGCCTGGCATGAGCTTGGGAATTATCACCTTAAACATAATAACAAAGCACCGGCGATTGAGTGCTTCGAAAAATACCTGTCGCTTACGAAAGATGATGAATGCGGCGCGCGTTTAAAGCTGTCATATCTTAACGCCGGAGAATTGCCGCAACGGCAACCGGAGCAATTGGTCAGGCAAACGTATGAGAAGAAAGCGCGCACCTGGGATGCGGATGTCGACCGGGCCGACATGGCGTTCCTGGGGCCGCAACTGGTGCGGGACGCATTGCGGCAAATGATTCCAGACGCGGAAAACCTGACCGTGCTGGATGTCGGTTGCGGAACCGGCCTGTGCGCACCGTTTTTAAAACCCGTTGCGAAACGTTTGCATGGCGTGGATTTGTCAGAACACATGCTGGACATCGCACGCCGCAAGCAGTGTTATGATGATTTGTTTTGTGACGACATTATTCGCTATTTAACCAATACCGGCGAAGTATATGATCTTGTCACCGGCTCCGGCGTATTGATATTCTTTGGCGAGTTGTCGGTTATGTTCACGGCGGTACGCCAGCGGCTCAGTCAAGGAGGATATTTTATTTTTACCTTGTATAAAAGTAATGACGCGGACATTGAAATCCGGGACAATATGCATTTCGCGCATAGTGAGCGATATATACGCGCCCTTGCGGCACAGTCAGGATTTAAAGCGGTGGATATCGAGCCGGTGGTACATGAGTACGAACATGATCAACCTCAACCGGGATTTATTGTCATCTTGCAAAAATAGCTTGGAGGAATGGTTATGGCTGGTAGAGCAACTTCGATGGCAGAATTCAAAATACTGGTTCGTGAAGCGTTGGCTGAAATTGATGATTTGCGGGCATCCATAGACTACGACGAAGAATACATGGGTGGCGCGCTGGGCTTTATCGATGAGCTGGAAGGCGCGGTAAAACTGCTTTATGAAAGCATCGAAAATGGCACATACAAACCGGGGCAGGGTGAACTTCCTTTCATGGAAATCGTGCGCAATGCCGATGCGCAATTGTTGCCATTCAAGCATTTGTTTTCGCGCATTGAGGAAAGCCACAAGCACGGATTCCCGTCCGGCGGAATCTGATCCGCGGCCGCGGTTTCTGGTGAGCGCGCAGGTATCATTTTTTTAAATGATCGTTATTTAAAATAATAGTGCTTGCGAATGGCGGATTTGATGTTCCAAACGCATTTCATGCCGGCAGGAAACGTCACCAGATCACCGGACTGAATAGTTACAGGATCACCGCCTTTCGGCGTAACGACCACTTCACCTTCCAGAATGTAGCAAACCTCGGTTTGATCGTAGGTCCAGTCAAAAGTGGATTCTTCTTTCTCCCAGATCGGCCAGCTATCCACCGCCATCACATCTAATTTAGCCGGTGCAGGATTGTGTTCAATGGTGATGTCGCTCATGGTGTGCCCCTATCTATGTGGTCTGAGTATCCAATGCGGAAGTTACCATTTTCGCTCTTTTGAAACAACGAATACCAGCCAACTGTTTTAGTCTGTAAGCCCGCTGATTCCCGGTATCTTACTTCTGCTGCTTGATGTGGTTCCGGTTTTTTCACAAAGTTTGCAAGTCATGGGATCTTGGTGGACGCCTTTCCTGTTATTCTCTCTTTTTTAAAATGGGCGGGGAGAGATTTTAATATTTCTGTTACAATAGCCGGCACTTTTACCGGGAAACGCAGGATGAACAAAGAGATGAAAACGCGGTTTGCCCCCAGTCCCACCGGCTATTTACATATTGGCGGCGCCCGCACGGCGCTGTTTTCCTGGCTCTATGCGCGCAAGCATGGCGGCAGGTTTGTGCTGCGTATTGAAGATACTGACTTACAGCGTTCGACGATGGAATCCGTTAACGCCATTCTGGAAGGCATGACCTGGCTCGGTCTGGAGTACGACGAAGGGCCTTTCTACCAAACCGAACGCTTCGCGCGTTACGGCGAAGTCATTCAACAGTTATTAAGTTCCGGCCATGCCTATAAATGTTATTGCAGCAAGGAGCGGCTGGAAAAAATCCGCGCCCTGCAAATGGCCAAGAAAGAAAAACCCCGTTACGACGGTCATTGCCGCTATCTTAAAGAACCGGTGGCCGGGGTGGAACCGGTGATTCGTTTTAAAAATCCCACCGATGGTATCGTCGTGATCGAGGACGCCATCAAGGGAAAAGTAGTAGTCGAGAACAAGGAACTGGACGACCTGATTATCGCACGATCCGATGGGACGCCCACTTACAATCTGACCGTTATTGTCGATGATCTGGACATGGGAATCACGCATGTGATTCGCGGTGATGATCATCTGAATAACACTCCGCGCCAGATCAATATGTTGAAGGCGCTTGGTGCGGCATTGCCACAATATGCTCACGCGCCCATGATTCTTGCCGCGGACGGCACCAAGCTGTCCAAGCGCGTGCATGGGGAGGCGGTCAGTGTCATACAGTACCGCAAAGAGGGTTATCTGCCCGAAGCGTTGCTCAATTACCTGGTGCGCCTGGGTTGGTCGCATGGTGATCAGGAAATATTCACCCTGGATGAAATGATCGAGCTGTTTGACATTAAGGATGTCAATGCCTCCGCCTCCAGTCTCAATCCCGACAAGCTTTTATGGATGAACCAGCAATATATTAAAAACGGCGATCCGGAACATATTGCGCACCATTTGAGCTGGCATCTTGGTAATCTGGGCGTCGATCCAGCGCAAGGACCGGATATTGTCGAAGTGGTCAAAGTACAGCAAGAGCGGGCGAAAACACTGGTGGAAATGGCGCAGGCCAGTATTCCTTTCTACAGGGAATATGAAACATTTGATGAAGAGGCCGCTAAAAAGCATCTGCGGCCGGTGGTGAGAGAGCCCTTGATAGCTTTGCGTGGCCGGTTGGTGGTATTGCATGACTGGACTGCTCAGGCGATTCACCAGGCGATTGACGAAACGTGCGCGCAATTTGACCTTAAAATGGGCAAAATCGGCATGCCGCTGCGGGTAGCGGTGACCGGCGGCGGGGTGTCGCCACCGATTGACGTCACCATGCAATTGATCGGACACGAGCGCTGTATCCGGGGAATCGATAAAGCATTGAAGTATATAGAGGAAAGGGAAGCAAGTTAGCTTGACGCGGGGTCACCGGCCCCGTAAAATGCGCGCTTCGTTTTTGAGTATGAACGAGCAATGAGCTGGGGCTATAGCTCAGCTGGGAGAGCGCTACAATGGCATTGTAGAGGTCGGCGGTTCGATCCCGCCT
>JAKEGK010000188.1 GCA_022627515.1 Gammaproteobacteria bacterium | reverse complement strand
CTTACAACAACATCATAATCCGTATTTATTAGTTCTATGTTCTTTTCCTTCAACGCGGACAACAGATAGTCGTTATCCGATTTACATGTTGCCAGGTCCGCTTTCTTTGGCGTGATTTCTTGATTAACGACAGAGAAAGCAGATTCAATGTTATCTCCTGTCAACTGCGGTTTCCCGGTAGCATCGTTTTCACCGACGCTCAACATCGACGAACAGCCGAACAAACTGACTAGCGATATTATTAATAGTGTTCTCTTCAACATTATGGACTTACCACTTTATTCGTGAAATTAGGCGGTGTGGTGTATTGTGCCTCGATGAAGAGTTTTTTTATGTTGCACCAGTCTGGCTATAGCAGCACCCGCTTCAATGGCGCCGCCAATTCCGGCAAGGTCCCTTATATTCCCCAGCCGAGCTCGCCCTGGTCAATCACTTCCCAGCCCAGCGCTTCAAGCTGGGTAAGGAAAGGTTTTTCGGCAAAACGATATTCGGACATACATTGTCCATTCAATACTTTTTCCAAATTTTGCAACGCGGCTTTATGTTTTTGCTTCGACATTTTTTTTAGTTGTGTAGTTTCCATTGGATCGCCGGCAACTTTTCAATAACTTTCAAACTCAATAAGCTCCAATCAGGGTCACCTTGTTTAAATGACAATAAAAACTGCTTTTGTTTTTGGGTTAATAATCGATTGATGTCGAGCGTCAAAGTTTCTCGCATCGTTTCAAGTTCATCCAGGCTCACATCATGCATTGTCATCCCTACGAATTGCCGTTCATACACTGCGCCTAAATCCTGAAGTTTTGGCTTCAATATTTCGGCAATGGGCCGATTACCGCATAACAAATATACGAGAAACGCCTCATGAAGAGGTTTTTTAAAGCCTTCATGTTCATACAACACTTTCACATCAAACAAATCGCGTGGATGCTGCCTATCCAGTGCAGCGCATATTTTCCCGGCGTACAAATCTTCAAAACTCAACACAGCCATGCGAGCATAGCCAAACGTCCGCTCGACTTGTTTCTGAACCTGCAGAACGACAGGAGGTTTAATCGCGCCACGCATCACAGGTGATGTCTCGATGATGATTTTCTCTCTGCCTTGTTGCACCAGTAACTTATGGTCATCAGCGGATTTGGTTTGTTGCTGATGCACGCGCACATCACGCAACTGCTGCTCAATTCGTTGTGCGATGCGTTGCATTGCCGCGCGCAGATTTGTCAGCGCTTCATCGCGCGGTTCAATCGGCAAATACGTCAAATCAATATCCACAGACAAACGCGGCATATCCCGAACAAACATATTGATCGCGGTGCCGCCTTTTAAGGCAAATTCTTTTTCATGCGCAATAAGCGGCAACATACGCATCAATAACTGCACCCGCGCATAAAAACGATTATCTGGCGTTAACATTAAATGCTTCCGGCACTGTTATTAAATACGTAATGTCCAATTTACCACCTTGCACAATACTGCGTTTACCGCTACCCAGATCGACTTTTTTCATGTCGACCCTGCCTAGCCACGTATGTTGATAGTATGCCGCTAAAAATAAAAACAATCGCTTGACTTTGATATGTGTACACGCCGTTAATAACGCTGATACCAGTGTGGGGCGCAAAGTCGTTAAACCTTGCATCAATTCCGCGGCATGCGTAAATGAGAAATCGTCATTCACTTCCGGTAACACTTCCAGCATTGCGCGTTCAGGTTCTGATATTGTGAACGGCCATTTCCTGATAGGACTCGGCCATGATTTCAATCCTGCTTCCATCGCAGCATCCGAAAACAGTCGCCGAGCATAGAAGATCAGGTCAGCATCCAACGACAAACCCTTCACCCAACCGGGCACACGACTTTCACCATACAGGTGAACGCTTTTTTCACCACCTAAAGGCAAATAATGCGCATAACCTTGCAGGTTCAACGCAGATACACCGCCAACATGCCATTCACTGGGCGAAACATGTCGCCAGGACGCCATCGCGCTTTGCCAGCTCAAATCGGTTACAGGTCGGCAATAAGCGCCCGGGCCGCAGCTTTTCAACCAACCGTTTTGCACGTACTTGTAGAGTAATTGCCTGGAGTAATCCCTGGACTGCAACCACTGACTGGGCACCACCGCGCCTTCCGGCACTAATTCCTGTAATAAGTTTAATTTGTCTCTTTTTAGTACACCCATGGTTTACTATATAGAACATTATTAAACTTATTTCCAGCTTTTTAGTTTATTATTTTTCTTATTTGTAACCCATAAGTTTACTTATGAACGATTTTTTAAACTCGGAGAAATCGGATCGTTCCAGTAAGGCATGAATCTCACAGCCTTCCATATCTTTTGGCTCTTTCCGGTTGATATTTCTACCTCATAGACCGGTGCGTTATATAACTCTATTGTTCCATCGTTATCTTTATCCGAATCAGGATAAGATCTGGCTTGGTACGTATCGTCGGTCTTCCGATTGGAAACGGTTATAGTCACTTCCTTCACACAATCCTCTTTATTTATGCATCCATTATTTTTTGGATATTGAAGCGAGTGAAATTATTGTGCATCGATCCATTTGTTTCTAACACATGCTTCAGTATCCAGGTACCAATTGGCACGAACAAAGCTTGCGAAATTCAGGATGTACCCAATGAATGCGCCATCGAACGTCCAGGATTCCATGGAATTTATAGCCTTTCGGGTGCTTGATCTGGCGTGCTTATCCTTCAGCTTATTTTTTAAAAGCAGCTTATAGATATCGAAAAGCACAATTTAAGCATGAAATACAGCGCATATTTACGTTGTTTCTTTTAATATTTAACACGGTGCGTAAGTCCGAGCCCAGGTGGGTTTGGCCTGACGACAAGGTATTTGTTCACAGATTCCCTAATTAATCATATACAACTCAGCAATGCTTTTGCTAATCACCTTAGCGCTGTCTTTTGAGTAGCCGCCTCCTCCCAACACCACAAATGGTATAGATAAGGAACGCAGTTTCTCAAGTACCATTTTGTCGCGCGCCACGCAGTCATCAATTGTCAGACCAAAACCGCCCAGCGGATCAACCGCTAACACATCCGTACCTGCGACAACAAACGCCAGCTTGTATGTGCCTTGGATTTGATTTAGCGCGTTATGCAGCGCATTCAGGTAATGCGCGCCTGTAGTGCCAGTATGCAGCGGCACGCCGATATCAACACGCGCTTTAGGCGCCGGCATACGCGGGTAAATGTCATCATTATAAATATCCAGTATGGTGACATTTCGGTTTTCCATAAAGTAATACGCGTTGCCATTGCCGTGATGCGCATCCACATCAACAATCAATATCTTGTCAGACGCCGGCAACAGCCCGCTACTGGCCAATTCATGATGGGTAATTGCAATATCATTGTAGACACAAAATCCTTCGGCATTGTGCGGGCTGGCGTGGTGATAACCGCCTGCCATATTCCAGCAGTTTGTGCCAGCCAATGCCTGCTTCGCGGCAGCGAGCGTTCCCGCCACAGCCCAGCGCATCGGTAATAACACCCTGCTATCAATAACGGAATATGGTAATAAAGGTATGTAAGGTACCTCCAATGCGCGCAAGATATAACGCTTATTTTTGACCAAGCGGACCAGCAACTCATTCATCGTTGGATTAATCAGCTCCTGGGACACCGGTGCCTCGGGAGCCTTGATTGCGATATCCGGCAAGTTCTTTATCGACTCATAGACATGCCTGAACTTACAACCATCAAAAGGATGGAGATAGTTTAAAAGTCCAAGAT
>JAKEGK010000187.1 GCA_022627515.1 Gammaproteobacteria bacterium | reverse complement strand
GTCATAACCCCGCGTTGGTGTGTTTAACCTCTTCTTCGCAGGGCAAGGCATGTTCCGGTTGCCTAACATACAGCGGGGTCTCGTGCTTCCTGGGTTTCGCTTACATTTCAGGTATTTTACATAATATATATTATACGCATATTGAGATCATTTGCGAAAATCCGCGTTATTGCAGCCATTCAGCTCTGGCACAGCCTATAGTTATTGCAATTTAGTACGTATATATACAGTAAGAGACAAATTTACCCGCAATAGCCATTTGAAATAATTGCCAAGATGATCTTCCGGTTTGCTCTGATTAATATCGTAGTTATTCTCACCGCGCTTTTTCATTCGCAATTATTTGCCAATGACACTATCGTGGTAAACGGATTATTTAAAAACAAAGCAGTACTTCTGATTAATGGCAAGCAACACATTTTATCTATCGGAACACCCGGACCCGGTGGTATTACGCTTATCGCCATTGAAGGCGAAAAAGTCACTTTGAGTATCGATGGCGCCATCCAATCGTACAGATTGGGAGAATCCACGTCGATAACGACTAATTACAAACAAAGCGATGAGCCGGAAGTGTTGATTGCCTTGAATACGGCCGGACAGTTTCTAACCGTTGGGGCTATTAACAAGCAACCGGTGCAGGTTCTGGTGGACACAGGTGCGACATCCGTGGCGCTCAATAGCGCACATGCCAAAAATATTGGCCTGGATTACCGTAATAAAGGTACGCCAACAATGATCGCCACAGCGTCAGGCGTGTCGCAAGCTTACCGGATAATTCTCGATGAAATCAGTATAGGAGAAATTCGTTTACACCATATCGAAGCAGTTGTGATTGAGGGCAACTATCCGGTACACGTTCTATTGGGCATGTCCTTTCTTGGAAACCTTGATATTCACCGCGAAGGCCAGATTATGAAGATTAAAAAGAAATGGTAGGCCGATCAAGTATGGTTTGAATGAGACATTGCACTCCCCTGCTTCTGGAATTAGCAAATCGAAAAAGCCGCATAAACACGTGAGCACGAGCGCAATTATTAGAAGGTAATACCGGAAGGAGTTACAAGTGCCACAGTGGATAGATCCATTTTTCTTGTTTTCCATAATGGCAGGCCCCACAAATCGAACAACGTTGATGCGTTCCCGCGATTTTATTCTGTCCGTTTATTTTGCGCACCAGAGATCACAAAACCAGCATGAAATAATGAATATGCCCAGATTTTGTCAAGAAACAGCCTGTGTGACATGGCTGCTCCTGATTTAAAACGCACCCATCGAAAGCCAGAATACCACGTAAGCATTACCTTACTTTTGATTACACCCCAAATTGTTTCCACTGACTAAAACTACTAGTTGAACAGAATATTAGCAGCCACTAATATACAAAAATATAGAACTCACCACCGAAATTACTCACTATCTCATTGTTTTTTCGCTATTTATACTCTCAATCATTAAATGCCTGTAACAATAGCACAGATACATTTTTTTTAAATAAATGATCGATTTTTGATTGTTTTTGGATATACAATGATACTTAGAGAGTATTTACGTACCCCCTGTTTGAATAATCGATCCCCTGCCGGTGTACCTAGTATGACCAACAAGATTGACTTAGATACAATCGCAAAAGAATACGCAGAAGGACGGATATCGAAAGAAGACTTCTTGTATCTGCACAAGATGTTGACGAGTCCGCCCGCCAAAAAACAATCGCCGGTACAGCAACCGCAACCACCGGTGTTAAAACCGGCGCGTCCGGTAAAAGTTACAACATCTCACAGCAGTCACACCGTACAGTCTGAACCGGCCGCCACCGCCGCACAGCAGCGCAGAACCATCCGCCCACAAGAAGCGCATAATGTAAGTGAGGCGCAAACATTACATCATGTTGTCCCCCACTTTCTTGTACCTCAACAAAAATCGTCTTTGTTTGGTTACGTAAAAAGACACCACAAGGAAGTTGTTGCCCTGCTTGGCACCGCGGGTATTTTTATTTCCATGTTCTATAACAGTTTCCATTTTCCCTCTGTAGATTCAGGAAATGCCCGGGTCGTGGTGATCCAATCAAAAGACGAGAAACAGGCTCAGGGACTTCGTACCCAGGACATCAAGCTGATCGCTGAACTCATGATGGAGGATAACAGCTGGAACAAGGACTTGATAAATGATTTTCTCTCGCAATGGGAACACTTGAGCGATAACGAAAAGCTGAATATTAAGCAGAATGATTGGTATAACAAATTTACCGCCATGTTATCGCAACAGATCAAGATCACTCAAACCAAAGCAAAAACCGGGGATGTAGCGGCAATCTATAACCAGCAAGCCCTGCTGGAATTGGCTGACAATCTGGTGTTTGGAAATAATAAAGAGGCGAAACAGGCGCTCGCGAAATTTACCGGTTCTGATTCACAATCTTCGTCAACAAGCGCAGACAACCCTAAAGGGTCAATTATAGACAAATCCGTATCTGTGGAAAAACCAGATACACAACCGCCGCAAACGACCAAAATTAACGAGCAGCCGCAAAACTCTGAAACTTTGACTGTGGAAAACGCCAAGTCCGTTCGTGATGGGGGAGTAACGAATCTTCATCGTATTAGCCGGCAAGAAATAGAAGATGTAATCAATAGATTTACAGTTGCTTTTGAAGCCGGCCATACACAAGACCTGATTGCCCTGTTTCCGGATGATGATTATTCCAGTAGTTTTAATTCTTTGAATCGGATTAAAAAGGAATATAAGGAGCTGTTTCGGGCAACACAGGATCGCCGTCTGGATTTAAGCGGGTTTTTCTGGGAACATGACTATGATGAAGCGCGAGGAACCGCAAAATACCGCGCCGATATCCGCAAAGATGGAAAAAGCGCCGGTGAAACCGTTACAGCCAATCTTGATATAACTTTGCGCAGACTGCTTGGCAAAGTTTACATCACCGATTTCAAACTCAGTAGCCGTAAAATAGTTGCGCACGCACCTCAACCTCAATCCAGATCTGCTGCGGCAAAAAACGTTGATATAAAGGACAAACCAAGACATCCAACTCCTGGGGAATTGCAGGACCTGGTAACACAATATGTCACCGCCTATGAAACTGGTGACGTAAAAGAATTGATGCAATTGTTTGCTAACGCGACCTGGACTACAGATCGTTCTGGTTTAGTGGAAATGAAGCAAAACTACCAAAGCCTGTTTGAGAGCACCAGCGGGCGTGAAATGTTTGTAAAAAACATGGACTGGGATTTTAAGGATAAAAAAGCGCTGGGCACTGGCGATTTAACCGTTACTTTCCATACTAAAGATAAAAAACTCGTCTCGCAAAAAGGTAAAATCAGAATCGTGGCTACCCGCCATGGAGAAATGGTGCGGTTTACGCAAATGTTTCATATTGTCGAATGATTCCTTTCCAATAGAAGTTCAATAGATATTTCAGGATACTTAATCAGCGCGTTCAGGCTGGCCAGTTGCTGATTTCTGATCGTTTCCTGATTGTTTCAGACTCCAATAATTCGAAATTCCCCAATAAAAACATGAGGATTCACTGCGTAATTAAAAAATAAAAGTTGTAACACGCTGTTATTTAGATTATTTTTAATCTGAATTTTTCAAATAAATCTCCGTCTTAATAACAACAGCTGTTGATAATAAATCGTGACGCCGGAATAACATGCAAATAACTTAACCTTATTGAGGAACACCGGAATGTTAAAGCTCCCTCCCCTGACATCACTACTGTTTCCAGTTGCTTTTGCCGCTTTATGGTTACCTTCGCTGGTTCTGTCCGCGGAAAATAAAGAAGGCAAATTCTTTGGCGCAAAATCGACAGAATATCCCGACTGGTTTAAGGAAAGCTTTTTAAATTTACCTGACGATATCGAAGACGCCAAAGCTGCTGGAAAACGCCTCGTGATTTTCTTCCATCAGGATGGCTGCCCCTATTGTAACGCCTTGGTGGAACGCAATCTTGCGCAAAAGGATATCGCCGAAAAAGTTAAAAATAATTTTGATGTGATTGGCATCAATATGTGGGGTGATCGCGAAGTTACTTATGTCAATGGCAAACAGTATATAGAAAAAACCCTGGCCGAAGCACTTAAGGTTCAATTTACGCCAACACTTCTTTTCTACGATGAAAATGGAAAAATTGTTCTACGCTTGAATGGCTACCGGTCCCCTAGGATATTTGGCGTCGATCTGGATTATGTCGCCCTGCGCAAAGAGAACGAAATCAACTATCGCGACTTTGTGAAAGCCAACCTTCCTGCAATTGAAGGTTCCAGTAAAGATATGCATAAAGAGGATTTCTTTGGCAAAGAGCCTTACAATTTAGCCGTTGCCGCGGGTAATAAAACACCAATAGCCGTATTTTTCGAACAACAGGACTGTCCTGATTGCGATACCCTGCATCAAAAAGTTCTGCCAGACAAGGAACTGCGTAAAATCATCAGTCACTTCAAATCCGTTCAACTTGATATGTGGTCCAAAACACCGGTTGTTACACCACAGGGTGAACAAACCACTGCGCGGGAGTGGGCAAACAAGCTGGATATCAAATTCGCGCCCTCAATCGTCGTCTTTAACGAAAAAGGTGAAGAAATAATTCGCACCGAAGGTTCCTTCAAGGTTTTCCATACCCAGGGGATCCTGGATTACGTGCTATCCGGTAAATATAAAGATCAGCCGAGTTTTCAACGTTACCTGTCGGAGCGTGCGGATAATATTCGGGAAAAAGGCAAGGATGTCGATATCTGGAATTATGCGGGAGAGGCGGCTGGCAAAAAGTAATGGCCAGTTCAATCACACACAAAACGCCCCGGATAACCGGGGCGTTTCGTTCCAAGGCCTATTTTTTGATTGCAGTTACTTCAAGCCAGTATCTGGTGATTTCCGTGACGCCGAGCTTCTTGAATGCGGGCGCTACTCCCCGCTGCAAACACTCGCTCGCGATATCCACCGGATAACCACTCATAAGCACTTCAGCCAAACCACCATAGGCGCCGACAAGTTCCAGGCCGCGCTGGGATATGGGAATTGGCCGCTTGTAGTTACGAACTACTGCAAAGCCATTTTTCTCGAGAGTATCAGCCCATTGATCCGGCGTGCGCCAATCCTTATCAAAGGCTTTACCAACCTTGCCTCTTTTTCTGGGTATTGGCCCGTCACCGGCTTTAATCCTCTTTTCATTCATATCATTAAGGCAGTGCACGGCTTCTTTCATCCATTCAGTGTAGACGGCTTCTGTTCCTTCACCGAAGGTGCCGGTAAAAAATACCGAGTTGAAAGCGAACGGCGCGCCAGGTTTGAGAACGCGGTAAACACCTTGAAGAAACTGATCCTTATCCGGCATTAAATGAATTGCATTGCCGATCATGGCAAGATCGAAATGCTGATCCGGAAAATCCAGTTCGGTGGCGCTCTTTTCTTCCATCATTACGGCGCCTTTGCCTTCACGCGCTGCTTTATCAAGCGCCGCCTTGTTCTCTGCCAGTAATCCTTTTTTCAGGAAATCCTTGCGTCCGATATCCAGCGACTCCCGGGATATATCCACACCATTAATTACAACATCAGGTTTCAATTCCAGTAAAAGACCGCTAAGAAGCCCTGTTCCACATGCCAGGTCCAGAACCCTGTGTACGGATTCAAGTGGTAATGTTTCGAGAAGAGCGCGATTCGCGTCAATATATTCCGGCTCCTGAGCGTACGGTTCGTAGGTCGTGTTAACATCCATTACTAATTTCCCCAATTGATACTTTAATATGATTTTGTAAATTTCGTATGTTTGTAATAACTTTCCAGGTTAACGTGTTTATCGCGATTGAATGTCAGTTTGCTCCCGGCCTGGCTCCCGGACTGGTTTTGCCTCACAAATTCTAAATTCCCTTCTCACAAATCCGTTCATACCAAACGGTATGTTGAATACACCCTGATATCACTACGCACTCACCGAACCTGTTTTTTCCAGTGCGTCGATGTAAGTTGTCCAGAATGCACTGGGATCGCATAACGGATGTACTTCATAATCCATAAAGTGAAACATCGGTGACGAGCGGATTATATTCATTAATTCTTCATGTGTATTCGCATTAATGATTGAAATACCGCCACGCCCGGTGGCAAATCCATAAACACAATCAAACACGCCGCTTTCCAGGCCTTTTTTATTCCATTCCCTGGCTTTCTTGAATGTCCCTGCGGGATCCGCGGGCTTTGCTACACCAGCGCCAATTCTGGATTTAATAGTTACTAAGAATTTCATCCATACTCTCCTATATTACTCTTTTATTCAGCTTTAAGTCTGCCAGACAAACTTTTTGTGTGCGGTGACATTGACGCCAGAGAGCCGGATTCCCGCTCTCAAGCTACCAATCGCCTGCGTCCGTGCAGGCGTGTTCGTAAAGATAGCTTAATCCTATTCCACAAAACGGCTCTTACCAATCGACACTCCGGCACATTCTGACATAGACTTCGCGATCGGGATCATCAAATTCCCGGCGGCCATGCATTAAACGCGTATTGTCAACCATGACAAAATCACCACTTCGCCATGGAAGATTAACAGTTAAACTTTCACTTACCTCTCTAACCTCATGCAGAATATCTGCCGGGATTTTGCTATTGTCTTCCAGGCGGACCAAAGCATTCATTCTCCCAAGTCCTTCTTCCTGCCACAGCTGAATCAGCATGCTGTTTACGAAACCCGGTTTATCAGTGTATTTGTTACTCATAATGGCATGACGCAAGTATTCGGTTCTCAAAGAACCGTCATCGTTAATAAAAAGCTCCAGGTCGTTTTCCCTGCAATATTCCTTTACCTCGTTCAGATCCTGTGTGTGAAAAAGGACAGGCCACTCTTCCTTTGTATAGTAACGAATATATTTTATCCGCTTTGATTCGAAGAGTTTTCTGGTTTTTTCACTCAAGGAATCCAGCAGTTTAATGCCATCACACACAGTGGTTTCTCCACCGGTTTTCGCTGGCCGGGCGCACATGAAGAACATGGCTTCGGGTTGTGACTTTACGTAGGATCTGTCCGCATGCAGCGGCAACGGAAAAGTGCGCTGCTTGGCAACTCCATACACGTAAGCAACGTTTTGAATTGTGCCGTCATTTCCTGAATTCGCCGTTTTGCGGAAGGAACCGCTTCCGGTGTTGTCCATAAAATCATTGCTCAGGCGATTGCCAAAAGCCTCAAAGCCATCAATATCGATATTGAAATCCTTAAAATAAACAGCGCCTGAGGAACGGAATAAATTTTTCACCTCTTCAATATCAACCTGGTTGATAGTTTCACCATTCTCAGCGCAAATGACTGCGCCGAAATAGTCGGTTAGTGATTCGACTCTCATGAGTATCTCCTTACAAAACTTTGAAATTAGTTGTGCATAATATTTTTAGTTAAAAGACGCACTTTAATTATATTTTTTTCCGCATTCCCGTTTTTAAAAATTCGCGACCGCGATAATTTTTTCATTATGCCGGGTGATAGAAACATCGATTCGATTTCCCTCGACGTCAACAATCGCCATATCGCAGGAAGGTCTGAGCTCTATAACATTGAAAAGATAAGGATGTCCATTAAGCCCCATGCCCAGGCTTTTTGCCGCGGCTTCCTTGGCGCACCACATCCGTAGCGCCACATCCTCCTGTTCGTTTGCGGAAAACGTCCCGATAGTTTCACGCTCGTTTGGAGTAAAGGCGCCTTCAATCAGATCCGT
>JAKEGK010000186.1 GCA_022627515.1 Gammaproteobacteria bacterium | reverse complement strand
CTACCAAATCGCGCTGGAACGCACCGCCATATGAAACCGGAAAAAAATAATGTAAAACCGTGAAATTGTTGTATTTCGTTTACAAGTCTGATATAAGATGCGCCCTTATATTTTCCATATGCTGACATGCAGGAGCTGCTATTCATGGCTGCAAAAAAGAAAGCGGTAAAGAAAAAGGCAGTAAAAAAGACTGTCCAGGCAAAAAAATCCACCTCCAAAATGAAAACTGCCAGCAAGAAACCGGTGGCAGCGAAGAAAGCGGCTGCTGTTAAAGCCGTGCCAAAGGCAGCTCCCAAGGCTAAAACCGCAACCCCGGCTAAAAAGAAAGAAGAGAAAAAACCCCGGGTCAAGCTAAAAGCAGTAGCCACGCCCAAAACAGCCAAATCCACAACACAAGCCACACGACGTCCACTGAGCGACGAGCTGGGTTATACGGACTTCACCCCCTATGAAATGAAAAAGGGTGAAGATTACATGAATCCGCAACAAGTGGCGCATTTTCGCGAACTGCTGAATAGCTGGAAAGCGGAACTCATGGCAAAAGTGGATGAAACCGTTCATCACATGCAGGACGAAGCCGCCAATTTCCCGGATCCTAATGACCGTGCGACACAGGAATCGGATTTCACCATGGAATTGCGGACACGGGATCGTGAAAGAAAGTTAATCAAAAAAATCGAGGAATCCATGACCCGCCTGGATAATGATGAATATGGCTATTGTGAATCATGCGGCATCGAGATCGGTGTCCGCCGCCTGGAAGCGCGGCCCACGGCGACAGAATGCATTGATTGCAAGACGCTGAATGAAATCAAGGAAAAGCAATACGGCAAATAAACGGTACGCTGCTTGATTCAATCCAGTCTGTTTGTCAAACGGCCTTTTGCAATAGAAAACCAGCAACTTCCTGGCGTGATGCAAAAATAACAGACAGAATTATCAGCCGATGCTGGTAAAAACGTTATCGCAATCTCAACCACAGGTATTGCCATATCGCGGCCGATTCGCCCCTTCCCCAACGGGTCCCCTTCATTTTGGTTCACTGGTGACTGCTGTCGCCAGCTATCTTGAAGCCAAAACCAGGCAGGGCCATTGGCTGCTCCGGATGGAGGACCTTGACCCACCCCGGGAAATTCCAACCGCCGCCGATGACATTCTGCGTACTCTCGAAAACCATGGGCTGCAGTGGGACGAATCTATTCTCTTTCAAAGTCAGCGTCATGAGGCTTACGACGCCGCCATTCACCGGCTCAGGCTGCAAGGGCTGATCTATCACTGCAACTGTTCCCGTAAAAAGCTTTTGGAGCGCCAGGGTGGGTCGGGATTGCAGATCTATCCCGGCACCTGCCGGAAAGAAAAACATAAACCATCATCTCAGTCCGCCATTCGGATTATCACCGACAATCAGGAGATTGGTTTTGAAGACCGGATCCAGGGATATTTCGGCCATAACATCGGCCAGGCAGTGGGGGATTTCGTTCTGCTGCGGGCGGATGGCTGGTTTGCGTATCAGTTGGCGGTTGTGGTAGATGACGCGGAACAAGGCGTATCCGACATCGTGCGGGGTAGTGACCTGCTGGATAACACACCGCGGCAAATATACCTGCAGCAGCTCCTGAGCTTTGATCATCCAACCTATGCTCATGTACCGGTCGTAGCAAACCAAAAAGGTGAAAAACTCAGCAAACAGACATCTGCCCGGGCGGTCAGTGATTCCGCGCCGAACGCTAATCTGTTCAAAGCTCTGGACTTTCTTGGCCAACAGCCACCCGCTGAACTCGTGAGGTATGAATTGCGCGACATCTGGCAGTGGGCCTGCCAAAACTGGCATTTGGACAAAGTACCCAAGCGTCCGAAGATTGCACTGGACGTGTAAACAACCCACAAGCGGTTTAATGCGATGTTTTGGACAAAGCAAGCAACTTCATCCGGTGGTAGTGCTGTAATGCGCGATCGTTTGTTAACATAAGCTAAAACAAATCCAACCCAGTACAGGAGAGGTTTATGGCCACAGAGTCAACGGTGACAAAGAATATCGAATCCATTTTGCAGGAAAATCGGCTGTTCCCTCCGGCTGATGGATTTATCAATCAGGCCAGACTCAATAAAGGTTCCCTGGACCAGTTGAGGCAATCCGCCCAGCAGGATCACGAAAGTTTTTGGGCCAGCCTGGCGCGTGAGGAACTCACCTGGCAAAAGGAGTTTACCCAGACTCTGGATAGCCGTAATGCCCCACATTTTCGCTGGTTTTACGATGGCGCCCTCAATGTTTCTTACAACTGCCTTGACCGCCATCTTGGCAAGCTCGGCAATAAAACCGCCATCGTCTTTGAAGGAGAACAGGGTGATACCCGGCGCCTGACTTATGCGGAAGTGCAGCGCGAGGTGTGTAAATTCGCCAATGGATTAAAATCTATCGGTATTAAAAATGGCGATCGTGTTGTCATTTACATGCCCATGGTGCCGGAAGCCGTCATAGCCATGCTGGCCTGCGCGCGTATTGGCGCAATTCATTCTGTCGTTTTTGGCGGATTCTCCGCGGAATCCCTGAAAGACCGTATCGAGGATGCGGGTGCGGTGTGCGTGATTACCGCCGATGGCGGCCACCGCGGCGGTAAAATCGTTGAGTTAAAAGCCGCCACAGACAAGGCGCTGGCCCATGGTTGCGCCACCATCAAAAACGTAATTGTGCTGAGACGTACGGGGCATGATATTAAATTCGATCGCGGGCGAGACACATGGTGGCACGATCTGGTGGAAAACCAGGGTCCGGACTGCCAACCGGAGTGGGTTGACAGCGAACACCCGTTATTCCTTTTGTATACATCCGGCTCCACGGGCAAACCCAAGGGCATCCAGCATTCGACTGCCGGTTATCTGCTGAATTCCGTTGTTACC
The DNA here is from genome assembly GCA_022627515.1 of Gammaproteobacteria bacterium. Lineage (GTDB taxonomy): Bacteria > Pseudomonadota > Gammaproteobacteria > SZUA-152 > SZUA-152 > JAKEGK01. Next base: position 1,639 of record JAKEGK010000186.1, on the reverse strand, counting down.
ATGAAATGGGTGTTTGACATCAAGGACAATGACATCTTCTGGTGCACCGCCGACGTGGGCTGGATTACCGGTCACAGTTATGTGGCCTATGGCCCTTTAGCCGTTGGCGCTACCATGCTGATGTACGAAGGTGCGCCCGTCGTTCCTGATCCGGGACGTTTCTGGAAAATTTGCCAGGACCACAAAGTCACAATCTTTTATACAGCCCCCACCGCGATCCGCGCCCTGATGAAACAGGGCGATGATTACCCCAGGCGTTATGATCTAACCAAACTGCGATTACTCGGCACCGTGGGTGAACCTATTAATCCCGAAGCCTGGATGTGGTACCACACGGTCATCGGCAAGGAAAAATGTCCCATAGTGGATACCTGGTGGCAAACGGAAACCGGCGCTCACATGATTTCGCCCATACCCGGCGCAATGCCAACCAAACCCGGGTCCTGCACTCTCCCGTTACCGGGAATCGATGCGGCGATTGTCGACGAGAAAGGTAACGAGATTACAACGCCGAACCAGGGCGGTTACCTGGTTATCCGCAAACCCTGGCCATCCATGTTGCGCACCATCTGGGGTGACGATCAGCGTTATAAGGACACTTACTGGAGCAAATTTAAAGGCAAATATTATCTCGCCGGCGACAGCGCGCGGCGCGACGAAGACGGCTATTTCTGGATCATGGGCCGTATTGACGACGTATTAAATGTATCGGGCCACCGGCTGGGCACCATGGAAATTGAATCCGCATTGGTTGCCCATCCGAAAGTCGCCGAGGCGGCCGTCGTGGGCAAGCCGGATGAAATCAAGGGTGAAGGCATCTTTGCCTTTGTTGTGCTGCGCGGCGCCCGTCCCGAAGGCGGCATTGATGAAACATTAACAAAAGAGTTGCGCGCCTGGGTCAGCGAGCAAATTGGCCCCATCGCCAGGCCGGATGAAATCCGCTACGCTGATAATCTGCCAAAAACCCGCTCGGGCAAAATCATGCGCCGCCTGTTACGCACCATAGCGACGGGCGAAGCAATTACCCAGGATACTTCCACCCTGGAAAACGAGGCAATTCTGCAGCAGTTGCAGGGCAAGGCGTAAGCTTTTTTTCAATCTTAAAGAAGCCGGTCATTAAAAAAAGCAACCTGCCGTGAACGCAGGTTGCTTTTGGTTTTTAATGCGGGAGGCGCAGGTAAATCCGAGTGTTGCATAAAATATCGCATTCAACCGGGCCACTGTAGTGGAGGGAATGTGGGAATTTGAGACCGTCGGCGGCAAGGATTTATAACCTAAAGGTCACAAGTGCCCTTCGGGTATGCCGCCATCGAGCTTACAGGGAAGTATTCACAGCGTGTCTCAAAGGACCGCATTCCCTTCACTGCGCTGGCCTTATGCGGTGATACTGATCGAAATCACACTGTTTCTATAACTCACGTAATGTGATTTTATGCGGTAGCTTCGGATTTTGTTTAAAACATTCTGTCTCTAGTTCTACTTTTTTGTTACTTTAATTTGTGTTAATGAACAATCCCGCACAGGAAGCGGAGGCGTCTGGCAAGACACGCCGTAAATACCTCCGTTCTTGTTTTGAAAAGAATGCTCGATGGCGGCATCCCTGCCGCCAACGGTCTTGCCAGACGCCTCCGCTTCCCGT
>JAKEGK010000185.1 GCA_022627515.1 Gammaproteobacteria bacterium | reverse complement strand
ATCGATCAGCTGACCGGCGTCATAAACCACGATTAATTTGCCGTAGTCGATGCCGCGTTCACGCAACTGGTTTTGCATGATGTCAGCCTCCACGATCTGGCCACCGCTGGATTTTTGCTGATACGTCAATGATTCCGGAAAGCTTAGCGCGCCGGTGATGTGGTCAATTTCGTACTCCGATTGCGGACGGCTGTCGAGGATAACGAGGTTTGCATCTTGTAAATGCGCTTTAAGCCACTCGGGTGTAATGCGCAAGGCATCGGCATGCGTAAACGGCGCATGCAAGAATATTGCGGCCAGCGCGATACAGAATACACGAATCCTGCACATGGAAACTCCGTTTGGAAAATGTCCGGACGTGAAGACCGGCGCCGGAAATCCCGCTAACAGCGGTATATAGCGCCCGGATTTAATCCGGTAACTCCAGAACTGTATCGGCAGCAGATGTGATTACTTAACCATACATAGTTATATTGCCGATCAGGAATGCCCGACTGGGCGCGCACAACCCTTTGCTGATTCAGGGAATTTTCTTTGATCATATCTTAGTCCGGTTCCCCTGAATAATGGGTCAACGAAGTACGGCAACAAACTTTGTTATATTTGCCTGCTGTCTTTACCTTCAATGGCTGCCATATTTGGTATAATCCATCCGGGTTGTTACATTGCAATTATCACCCTTTTTTTCTTTCCCTGAAAAAAAGCCACGAATCTGCTGATTTATCCCTAGAGTTGCATAAAATATAACATTCGGTACAACAACAGTAGTGGAGGAAGTACGGTCAATTGAGACCGTCGGCGACAGGGATTTATGCCCTTCGGGTATGTCGCCGTCGAGCGTACAGGGATATATTTACAGCGTGTCTCAAATGACCGTACTCCCTCCACTACCCTGACTATATGTAGCGCAACTGATAGAAATCGCACTGTTTCTAAATCTCACACAGTGTGAATATTAGCGGTAACTTTAGATATTGTTAAATACCCTATTTTTTAAGGGAATGCACTCGATTGAAACCAAATATTATGCAACTGTAAGGTTATTTTAAACCCGAATCCGTTTTTTCTTTTTTTCATGCACACGCGCCAACTAACGCTTATCGCTATTTTCACCCTTGTGTCCTGCCTGGCGCTTCCCTCCACGCTGGCCCAAAACAGTGAAATTTCGCTGCAAGAGGCCATCCGGCACCAGCTGGCCGAGATTGCAGATATTACACTGCCTCAGGAAATGGATCTTGCATGGCGCAAGCTGCGCCAGTTTTATTCGCAACGCCGCTATCAGCCCGTGTGGTTTGACGATTCAAGGTTGAACGCGCGCGCGCAAACGTGGCTGGAAACTATTAAATCAGCGCATACGCATGGGCTGAACCCGTACGACTACCATTTAGGTTTTCTCCAAAGACATCAAAGTGCCGGGCCGATATCGCTGCGGGTATGGATGGAACTGCAATTGACCAAAGCATTAATGCTGTACATCGAGCACATGCAAGCGGGCCGGTTGACACCCGAAGAGATGAATCTGGATTGGCACATCACAAAACCGCCGGTTGACACACAGGCTTGGCTGCAACGCATCCTGGATGCCGCTGACTTTCAACAAGCGCTGGATTCATTGCAGCCGCCACATGCTGATTACCGGAGATTGCGCGCGGCGTTAATCAAATACCTGGCGATGCAATCTGCCGGAGGGTGGCCCGGCATTCCGGACGGTCCGGTATTGCAAACAGGTGATACTGACGAACAAGTCGCCATGATACGCAGGCGCTTGCTGGCCGAAGGTGATTTGGAAATTGAACCACTGACCGGTAAATTCCTGTTCGACGCAACGCTCAAGGAATCCTTGGAGCATTTTCAGGTGCGCTACGGCATTGATGTCGATGGCGTGGCCGGACCGGAAACCCGTGCGGCCATGAACATACCCATAGCGGAACGCATCCAGCAAATGCAGTTAAATCTCGAACGCTGGCGCTGGCTGCCAAAAGAATTCGGCGAACGTTATATTCTTGTTAATACTGCGGGATTTGAATTAGCGGTTTATGAACACAACGAGCCGCTTTTTATTATGCGAGTCATCGCCGGCACTCCCGAGCGAAGCACACAGGCGGTTGCGGGACCACTGCAAGGCATCGTGTTCAATCCCTATTGGTATGTTCCGCGGAACATTGCACTCAACGATATCCTGCCGCTTCAACAACGCAATCCCAACTATTTGAAAACCATGGGCATCCGGGTTTTTAAAAATAATCAGGCGGCGCCAACGGAAATACAGCCAGACAAAATCGCGTGGGAGCAACTCAATCAGGATAATTTTCCGTATGAATTCCGGCAGGATCCGGGACCCGGCAACAGCCTGGGCAGTATCAAATTCAAATTTGCCAATAACTTTGCGTTGTATCTGCACGATACACCGAAAAAAAGATTATTTAACAAGGAAACCCGTGCGTTCAGTTCCGGATGTATTCGTGTTGAAAACGCCATAGATTTGGCCGAATATTTGCTTCAAAACCATGACGGCTGGACGAAACAAAAAATTCAGGAAATCATCGATTCCGGAGAAACCGTCAGTGTTGACCTGCAAACGTCCATTCCGCTATATCTCGTCTATTGGACGGCCTGGGTGGGTAGTGACGGCAACGTCTATTTCCGGAAAGATATTTATGGATGGGATAAGTCGCAATCGGAATGTAAATAAGTTAAAGTGGTTGGCGCCATGTATGCGTTATATATAGTCATACGAAAGATTATACCGATTTACTCTGCATTATTTTCGTCAGCTCTATTACAGGCAGCATTCTTATGATCAAGCGCCGGGATTTTATCAAACTCGCCCTCACTCATTGCACGTTAGGAGCCGCGGCTCTGGGTGCGTCACCGTCGGTGTTCGCCAATATCCAAGCGCCCCGTGAACGGCAATTGACGTTCTACCATTTACATACGGGTGAAAAACTTAGCACGACTTATTGGGCGGACGGCGGTTATATTGCCGGGGAATTGGAAAGTGTAAACCACTTGTTACGCGATCATCGCAGTGGCGAAATTCAGCTCATCGACACAAAGCTTCTGGATCTACTCTATGTTCTGCAACAGCAGGTGGACAAACCGGGCGCCTATCACATCATCTCCGGCTATCGTTCGCCGGCGACCAACGCCAAACTCCGCGAAGATTCCAACGGCGTTGCTAAAAAAAGTTACCACATGCAGGGCAAAGCCATCGACGTACGACTACCTGGAGTGGAATTGCAACATCTGCGCAAAGCCGCGCTCAATCTGCATATCGGCGGCGTCGGCTACTATCCCAAATCCGATTTTGTGCATCTCGATACCGGCCGTCCCAGGTTTTGGTAATCCAATACTTCATTAAAACCACGACTAGTAGCTAACGGATTGTATCCACTTTCCACTATGGTGCTTTAAAAATAAATCCATCCCTGCGGCAACAACTCGATTGAAGGATCATGTTTTTTGCGGGTTTCCTTGCGCACCTTATCTATCGATCACATGCCTGTCATTAACATTACCACATAACAAATAACTCGAACCTGTCTCAAAATTACATTTCAGTAAAAGAAGTCGCGACACCAAGTTATCGACTCCGGGGTTGCATTGCAATACATGCTGTGAATACATCGCTGTAAGATCGACGGCGGCATCCCTCGGTAACTGCTCCTGCGTTTCCCTGCCTTCCCGGCAGTTGTGCCGCCAACGGTTTTGGAATGCGCCTCCGGAAACTCCAAATTTTTCAATTCTGAGATAAGTTCTCATTGAGCTTGCCACTTAATCAACATGATTCAGATCACGTTGTGTCAATTTGTTGAACCGACTAGACTGGGCTTCATGAAAATACCAAAAAACCGTTGGCTGCAACTGGCCCTGTCGGTGGCGGTGCTCGTAATCATTAGCGGCCCCCAATATTTATGGGCTCTGTTTGTTCAACCGTTGCTGGCAAAATTAGCCGTACCATTAAGTGAATTACAGGTCGTGTTTTCACTGGTTGTGGTTTGCATGACGTTTATTACACCACTTGCCGGTTATGCGCACGACAAATTCAAGTCAAAAAACATCATTACTGCGGGACTATTGACCTGTAGCGGCAGCTGGATACTCGCCAGTTATGCAAGCTCTTTGTTGGAACTTTACATCACTTACGGAATTTTGGGCGGACTTGGGGCGGGTATTGCATTTATCGGTGTTACCGGTCTGGTGCAAAAGTGCTTTCCCGATAAACGCGGTCTGGCGACCGGAATATTAATGTCTGGCTACGCATTAGGTCCGTTACTGACGACCTACGCAATCTCCCGTTCAGTTTCGTTTAATGGTGTTGAGAGCACGCTCTTCAGGTTTGGGATGCTTTTTGTTATTACTGGGCTTGTCATCTCTGCCGGTTTCAGGCCGTCTGACGAGATAGATATCCCGAATGCTTCGAAAACAATAAAAAATAATTACAATAGCAGCGCCGACGCGCTAACCATGCTAAAGACACCGGCGTTCTGGTTAATGTTCACTGTTATGACAATAGTGGCCGCCTCCGGAATGATGGTTACGTCCAACATTTCTATCATCGCCAAAGAGTCTGGCATCGGATCTGAAATCATTATGTTCGGCATGGCCGCCCTGCCTCTTGCTTTAATGCTGGACAGGATTACCAATGGCTTCAGCCGCATACTATTTGGATCAATATCAGACAGGCTGGGCCGGGAAAATACCCTGGCATTGGCTTTTACTCTCGAAGCACTTTTTGTGATGGCCTGGTTTAATCTGGCGCATGATCCCATCATGTTTATTCTGTTATCCGGGCTTGTATTTCTGGCCTGGGGCGAGATTTTTTCTATTTTCCCGGCACTTTGCACTGACACGTTTGGGGAGAAAAATGCCAGCGTCAATTTTGGTTTTCTATACGCATCCGTCGGCATTGGCGCTATTTTTGGCGGTCCTATGGCCGCATTGATCCGGGAAACGACCGGGAATTGGCAATCCGTGATCTATATTGTTGCCGTTTCCGATCTTGTGGCAGCGGTGCTTACCATCACGGCGCTTAAATATCTTACCAGGAAATTCAAGGAGAAATCCTATCAATCAACTTTGGACATACAGGATTCTGAAAAGTCTGCCCAAGCCGCCTGACTGGTTAGTTGGTCAAATCAACAAAACCTACAGGCCGGAAATCGACGCTTATTCACCGCATAGTGCGACTCATCTGGGAATAAGAGACAAGGCTGACTGGAAAAATCAATCCTACAACTGGATCCAGCCAATGGCGAGCAATAACAACGTTCGCCGGCATTTTAACGAAGAATTTACCACCTGGATTAAGGATAATGTAACGGAGAAGTTTCAATCTTCAAATTCAGGGGTAATGTTTTTTGACGAACCGCAGTTACCGCATACGGATGTAACACGGGATTTTGTATTGCTTTACAACATCGAAACCGGGGGTAGAAATTCAGAAGTCTGTTTTTGGCAGGAAAAAGGGCAACCGCTCTATCGCGAACGGATGCTGGCTGTGGAACGTGGCCCTCACCTGGATCTGGTAGATCGTATTCATGGTCCTTTTGATTGCTGGTACATTATGAACACCCGGATTATACATTCCGTTGAGAATGTATCTGGTTTAAGGATCAATTTACAAATCAGTTTTGACACGGAATTGCCAAAGGAGTTTTTGGCTGCACATTTCTCGACAACCAATTCACCAGGGGGTGAAAAATGAAGAATGCAATAAAAATACGCTGGGTAATCGCACATGATCCATTAAGCCTGTTCATAAGGGCTGCGGAGTCTTTTGCCAAGGCTATTAACAGGAAATCATCTTCACGCCAAATCGATGTGGAAATCATGACATTGTCTGAATACTCCGAACGGTACAATAACGGGCATGCGGTTACCAAGCATGATGTATTGGACCTCATGAATTCCGGAAAAATAGAAATGAGTCAAATGTACACCACCTGGCTTGCCGAAAAATACAATCCGGATATGCATGTCCTGGATTTGCCGTTTCTGTTCCGCGATCACAATCACGCCCAGGCAGTTCTGGAAGGCCCGATCGGGGAACAATTGCTTGCCGGGCTGTCCGCTGAATCCAGTGTAAAAGGTCTGGCTTTCACCTATTCAGGCGGTTTCAGAATGATACCGAGCACAATTGCCATCCGATGTGTTGAGGATTTCAAGAACACGTCCATTCGATCAAACAAAAATCCTTTTGCGATGGAAACTTTTAGGGCGGTAGGCGCCAATCCAATTCCCTGCGAACTGGAAGACATTAACATAGGTGTTGAAGACGGATTGTTTATCGGTGGTGAAAGCGCATGGCCAAGAGTTTATCCGCTGGCGCAAAACAAATTCTCAACGGCGATGATTGATTCCAAGCACAGTTTGTTCCTGACCTCCATGATTGTACAAAGCACTTTCTGGGAATCCCTGGATTCCGAACTACAGCAGCTGATGAAAACAGCAGCCGTGGACGCTGCCCGCCAGGAACGCGCGGAGTCGATACGTGATGGAGAAATGGCGAGGAACAGGGCGCAACAGGAAGGGATAGAAATTATAGAGTTCCCGCCGGAAGAAACTGAAAAGTTCAAACAGGCCACCCGGGTGGTTTACGACAAATTTGAAAATTTCTTTACACCGGGTATCGTTAGCGGGATAAAAACGCACTAACCAATAATTTTTCTGTACGTTTGCTTGCAGTTGTAGTTGCGGTAGCGGTTGTAGCAGTAGTTTTTTATTTATGTACTTTATATTTAAGTACATGCGTCGCCCGAGGCGGACAAATACGCAAGCTTAAGTTGTCTGTAAATCTAGAAACCCGGTCAGCAATTGCTGCCCGGGTTTTTTTTGCGATAAGCAATCATTGTCAATTCTATAATGACGCGCAGTGAAAGCATTTCGCACAACCGAAGTCCCTTGCGCCAGTCCTGTCCTATCCGTCACAACCAAATGCGCTCACCATCTCACATCATGGTTAATATATTTGGCGGATTGCCTATACTAATCATCATGGCAACAAGTCAACCGTTACCAAAAGCAATCTGGGCTCTGGGCTTCGTCAGCCTGTTTATGGACATATCTTCTGAAATCATTCACAGCCTGTTACCGTTGTTCATGGTTTCCGTGCTTGGAGCGAGTTTGACCACCGTGGGATTTATCGAAGGACTGGGTGAAGGTCTCGCTCTGGTGGTACGGGTACTATCCGGGTCCTTAAGCGATAAGCTTGGCCGGCGCAAAATCCTGCTCGTGGCGGGTTATCTAATGGGAACATTATCCAAACCGCTGTTTGCGCTGGCCCAGGGCGCAGGACTGATTGCCACTGCCCGCGCCCTCGATCGAATCGGAAAGGGAATCCGTGGCGCGCCACGTGATGCCCTGGTGGCGGACCTGACTCCAAAAGTACAACGCGGCGCTGCTTATGGCTTGCGCCAATCCCTCGACTCGATTGGCGCGTTTGTTGGTCCGGTATTGGCGATAGTTCTTATGGGTTTGCTGGCCAATGACTTTCGCGCGGTGTTCTGGTTCGCGGTTATTCCCGGCGCAGTCGCGGTAATGATGCTGATATTGTTTGTGAAGGAACCCGCGGCGCCAACTGTCCCAACCGGTGAAGATCATCTGAGCGCAAATGACATCCCGTCATTGGGTGCTGCGTACTGGATGGTAGTGGCGACAGGTATTATTTTTACCCTGGCGCGATTCAGTGAAGCATTCCTCTTAGTCCGTGCGCAGGACGTAGGACTGGCCGCTCACTGGATACCGGGCATGCTGGCTATACTAAGCCTGTTCTACGCATTGGGCGCCTATCCCGCCGGCCGGCTTTCCGATCGTATTGGCCGTGGCCGCTTACTGAATGCGGGACTATTATTATTACTGCTTTCACACATCACCCTGGCAATGGCAACCCATTTCACCCATGTTGCCGTGGGTGCGGCGCTCTGGGGTCTGCATATGGCGTTTACCCAGGGAATTTTTGCCGCACTGATTGCCGATAGCGCCGGCCACCATCGCCGCGGCACCGCATTTGGTTTGTTTGGACTGGCAAGCGGCATTGCTGTGCTGCTGGCCAGCGTGATTGCCGGACTGCTTTGGGATCACTATGGTCCGGCCGCAACATTTTATGCCGGGGCTTTGTTCACTCTGCTGACCTTTCTCGGCTATGTGATACTGCGGCTGCAGCGGATGGTTCATTAAAGGGATTCGTTGAAGCGGTTCATTGAATAAAAACACAAGCTAAAGAAGATGTTCACCGGTTTGATGAAATACGGGAACCTGGTGACAATAACTTCCCAGCGGCACATTCCACTTTTGTCACACCAGCGGAAGCCTATGATTTCTCCAACATCCTGATGCCGGGAAACAACACTCTGAATTTCACGTTTGTATTGTACGATGGCCGCAGCATATACCTTTCAGTAGACTGGTTATAGCCGGGAACTTGATTATTATTATGCCATCAAAAAACAACCCCGCGGTTTATCGCGGGGTTTACTTTAGAGATCAATCTGACAGGCTAATTAGACTTTCACGTTAGCGGCCTGTGGACCTTTGGGGCCGTTTTCGACCTCATAGGTGACTCGCTGGCCTTCAGCCAGGGTACGGAAACCTTCGCTGGCAATAGCGGAGAAGTGCACGAACACATCTTTGCTGCCATCATCGGGGGAAATAAAGCCGAAACCTTTAGATTCGTTAAACCATTTAACAGTACCTGTTGCCATAGTAATTACCTCATAAAATGTTTAAAAAAAAAGTGGAAAGTGTTACAAATCTTACAAGGTAACTAACAGGAGATTACTTCGAAAAACTTCTGACCAGTACCAGTAGAGAATGTAGCAATGAAAGTGTAGCGTATTTCTGGACGAAAACGCTACCTTTTTGTTATTTAAAGCAAAAAAAGTTATTCAAAGGCAATAATTCTTTTTTATTTAACAGGTTAGCGAAGGTTTTTCGGGTAATTTCTGCCACCTATCCTGCGGAAAAAACGCTCAATAAACCGCGGATAAACCTGAAAATAACTAGGTAAGCCGTAACAATGCGCAAATAAATGGCAAAAAATCGCTTTTAAAACCCCTTTTTAACAATACTTCAGGTATACTCCGCCTTTCAAAATAAACAAACGTGCACTTCGGTCTGTACCTTTTTAAAACGTAACGCGGTAATCCTTTCCGATTCACCTCGAAACACACATAGTTTCCGCCTAGACCGACCCATCCAACATAATGGGCAGGCCGATCCCAGGAGAACATCGTAACATGTCATTTCAATCCCTCGGTCTCAGGGCCGAATTAATCCGTGCTGTATCCGAAAAAGGCTATAGCGTACCTACTCCTATCCAGCGGCAGGCAATCCCCCCTATTCTCGAAGGGCGCGACATCATGGCTGGCGCACAAACGGGCACAGGAAAAACCGCCGGTTTTACCTTGCCATTGTTACAACGGCTAATTTCAACGGACAAACCGACAACCGGTAAACCGGGAAAAAACCGCCGCACCATCCGCGCACTGGTCTTGACCCCGACACGGGAACTGGCCGCCCAGGTTAGCGAAAGTGTGCAAACCTATGGCAAATATTTGCCGTTAAAATCCGCCGTGATCTTTGGCGGCGTGAAAATCAGTCCACAAATACAAAAACTTCGTAACGGTGTCGACATCCTGGTCGCCACGCCCGGCAGATTGCTGGACCACGTCGACCAGAACACTGTAAACCTTTCAACGGTGGACATCCTGGTGCTTGACGAAGCCGACCGGATGCTCGATATGGGTTTTATCCGCGATATCCGCAAACTGCTCGCGCGGTTGCCCCGGCAAAAACAGACGCTGTTTTTCTCAGCCACCTTCTCCAATGAGATTAAACAGCTGGCGAATGAACTGTTAACGTCACCTGTCTTGATTGAAGTAGCGCAGCGCAATGCCGCAGCAGATCGGGTGACGCAGATTGTTCACCCGGTTGACAGGCATCGCAAACGCGAATTACTGTCCTACCTGATTGGTTCAAAGAACTGGAAACAGGTACTGGTGTTCACACGCACCAAGCATGGCGCCGATCGTCTGTCTGAACAATTGACGCACGACGGCATCAAGGCCGCCGCCATACATGGCAACAAAAGCCAGGGTGCGCGCACCAAGGCACTGGCGGATTTTAAAGCCGGCAAGGCGCGGGTGCTGGTGGCAACGGATATTGCCGCGCGTGGCCTGGACATAAATCAGTTGCCACATGTGGTTAACTATGAATTACCCAACACTCCGGAAGATTACATCCACCGCATTGGCCGCACCGGACGCGCCGGCAACGAAGGCGAAGCCATGTCACTGGTGTGTGTTGATGAACTGAAGTTGCTGCAGGATATCGAACGCCTGTTAAAACGCGACATCTCCAGGGTGGTGATCAACGATTTTGAACCAGATCTTTCCATAAAACCGGAACCCATTAACAGGGGACGCGGCAGACAGCAACAGGCTGCAAGAAAACCCGCGGCAAAACCAGTGGGTAAAAACGCCACTTCCGCCAGGAACAACTCTGCCCAGAACAACCAGCGGTCATCCTTCAAGGGACGTTCGAATAACCAGGGCCGGTCCCAGAACCGCGCACGTCACAATGCGCAGGGTGCGCGTTAGTTACATAACAAGACAAGACAATGGCAGGGATTTTCGTCCCTGCCAGGTTTTTTCTCTAAACCCTGACTCAACACAAGCTCCAACAATACCTGCTAAAATACCTAAAATTTTCCGTTGATATTGCGTCTGTACCTGCTCTTACAACAACAGGCCTGACTGTGAAAAAAATTGCAATCTTTGCCGATGTGCAAAACATTTATTACACCACACGCCAGGCGTATGGAAAGCAATTCAACTACCGCAAACTCTGGCAACAGATCAGCGCGCAAGGCGACATAGTTTCCGCCACGGCTTATGCCATCGACCGCGGCGACGAAAAACAACGCAATTTCCAGGACATACTCCGGCAAATCGGCTTCGCCATAAAACTTAAACCTTATATTCAGCGCAGTGACGGCTCCACTAAAGGGGATTGGGATGTTGGCATTACGATTGATGTGATGGAAGCGGCAAAAGACGTGGATACAGTGGTATTACTTTCCGGTGACGGAGATTTCGATCTGTTGCTGAAAAAAATCAGAGACGACTATGGCGTCAACGCTGAAGTCTATGGGGTGCCGGCACTGACCGCCAATTCGCTGATTGATGCCGCCAGTGTTTTTCACCCGATTGAAAACGAGCTTTTGTTATAAAGCATCAAAAGCATCAGTGGTGCCTGAATATTGCAAATTTCCCATCATCCCCTTCACAAAGGGGGAATAATAAATTCTGGATTCCGGCCTCCGCCGGAATGCGACGAAAATCGAAAGCCTACGCAGGAATGACGTGACAAAATCAAACCACGTTACACATTCTAATTCCGTCACACCAGCGTCTTTTAAAGCATGCCCCGGCATTGGCATTGCCGGGGGAAATTCGTTCATAGTCAAATCACATCAGGTGCGATCGCCAGTCACGATGGGTAATGACTCGATGCGGTACCAGAGACGCCAGTCGGGCAGACGTTCCGCGTCTTTCTTTGGCTCTTCGTCACCGGGAGCGTAACGTCCCACCCAATGTTCCGGCGGTCCCGCAAACCAGCGATGGTAGCGCACCAACTTGTCGTCGCGGGTAAACAGATCCTGCTCTTCCGGCAAAATCGTGATCGCCATATCGTCGTTTGCGCCCACGTAGCCTTCGAATATGACCGTATCAAGCTGCACGATGTTTTTGCCGGGCTTGTCGCTGATCTTGAGATGGCCCCTGGCGGGAACGCGCACGCGATGTTTGCGGTTGGGATTGTTATTAAAGTTCACCCAGCCGTTAAATACAAACTCACCGCGGCCGAAGAACCAGGGATCGTTGTCATCCAGGATCTGCACTTTCTCCAGGACTATTCTGATCAGCGAAACGGCGTGCATGGTCCGGGCCCAGCGGTTGCGGATTTCGTAGGTGCTGCCACCCACGATTCGGCCATCCTGGCGCTGCAGCACGGCGAATCGTTGCAATCCCTCATGGTCCGCCGCGCGGCGGCCTTTGACGGTCAGCACTCCTTCCAGGGTTTGACCTTTACTAACCTTGATACCGCGTATCTCCGCCTGCCGCGTCGGATTGAATTCATAGAGCTGCGTTAAATCCATGCGCGAAAGCAGTTGCGCGCGCTGTTTTTCCAGTTCTTTATCCACATTGGTGCGCCTCTTGTCGCCGTAACCGGAGCAACGTACCGTGGATTGTCTTTGATACCAGCTGCCGAAATCCTCTTTTGCGGCCAGCGGGTAAATTGCTACATCCTTGAGCGCTGCGCCGGGATTCACCAATTGATGCGGTTGCAACACCAGTCCAATAACGCCTTCTTCCATGGATTCCGGACGAATCACGATATCCAGCACATCGTCACGGTCAAGCGCGTTATGAAATTGTATCGCCACCAGTTGCTGCAACGGCGACGGCGGCGCATCGATCACATGGAGATTTTTCAACGCCACGCGCTTCTCATTGGGGATAAGCGCATTAACGTTGGTCTCAGCCGTGGTGATGGGATCTTCACCGGAAGAAACAACGGCCAGCAAACAGCTGTGTGTCGCCGCGCTTACAGGCACTTCAAAATCCCAGGAGACGATCACGGGCCGGTTCGGCTCCAGCACAGAAATAGTCTGCGCCGAGCCAATGGGTGTCCATGCGCCCGCGGGCATATTAAAGTCCGGTGGCGTTAAGGCAGCGGGCAGCGCCGGCAATCCCGCCGAGGCGTCGGCGATAAATGCCCGGACGGAAACGTCCGTGGCGTTCTCATAGCCGCGGTTATGAACCTGCAGGTAAAAGCGGTTGACAACGCCGCGTTGCGGATCTTCATGGATAAGATCTTCATCAAACTCCACACCATCAAACAGTGCGTCCGGTGAAAAGTAAGGTGAGACATCAGCTTTGATATCCGGGCTTTCCCACCAGTAGACGGTATCAGCGGTATCGTTGGGATTGGGCTGGCCCGAAGGTGAAGGAAGCAATTGGCCGACATCCAGCAGGCTGTCCCTGAGATAAAGATCAACGGATGGCGTTGACACCACCGGCGCGATGTTAAGTTTGTACATACCCCGGCCGAACGTTGCGGCATAAAGAAAATTCTCGGACTCGTCGACATGCAAATCATGAATCGGACAATTGGGAATGCCATTATCATAAGCCAGCCATGAGGCGCCCAGATTGTTGGTCACAAACACCCCGACATCGGTGCCAACATAGATGGTGTTCGCATCATTGTGATCCAGTGCAATTGCGCTGACCGTGGAATCCGGCAAATCGCTGCTGATATCAGTCCAGGTGACTCCCGCATCGGTACTCACAAACACATGGCTTGCCATTCCTCCCGTTGTGCCGCCATACGCCACAAATACGCGATCCTCATTCGTGCTATCCACAGCTATATCCATAAGCGGTCTAGCGCTGGGCAGCGTGCCGGTGATTTCCGTCCATGTAATAGTGGCGCCGCCATCGTCGCTGCGGAACACCTTGCCTTGGCCGGTGCGGTTATAATAGTTACCTGTACCACAGTAAACGCGATTGGAGTCGGAAGGCGCGACCGCGATACTATTAACCGAAAAACCAAAATCCTGGCTCACCTCAACCCAGTTGGTTGCCAGCGCGTCTGACGTCTTGAACACTTTATTCCCGCCGGTATATAGAACATCATGATTGTTAGGATCCATCACGATGGCGCCCACCCATTGGCTCGCGCCTGTCAGTCCGCCGGTCTTGTTAACCCACGTATTACCGCCATCGCTGGATTTTTTGATAGTGGTGCTCTGGGACTCCGCGTACATGGTTCTTGGATCGGTGGGATCAAACACCATATAACCGCCATCCGCTCCCAGAACCTGGTTCCAGGTAAGTCCGCCACTGCTCATATTAGTGCCCTGGTCCTGCGCGCCGCCGCCAACGACATTACTGATCGTGTTCCACGAACCGACGTCATAGAACTGCGTGATGACCAGGCCATGGCTGACTTTCTTGAACGTCAGGCCTTTGTCATCGGATCGATACACTCCTCCGTCGTTGCACTCATACACGATATTCGGATTGGAAGGCGCGTATTCCGCGCGATGATGATCGGCATGCAGGCCGGCAATTGTGCTCCAACTGGTCCCGCCATTCGTGGTGCCCCGCAGGCCGACACCACCGGCGAGGATATAATTTTCATCGTCCGGCGCCACCGCAACCAGATCGCACCAGCCGCGCCAGTGAGACAACGTAAAACCGGATATTTGGCTCCAGGTTGCGCCACCGTCCGTGGTCGTATAATAGATCGCGGCGCCCGAGGATTGGGAATTTTTAAGCACCAGGAAATCACTGCCAAAAGTGCCCGTCGCGCAGATATCAATGCGCGGCCACTGCAGCGCGGTGCCGGTAGGCGCGTTATTGAGCAGCGTCCAGTTGCTTCCACTGTCCGTACTCTTGTAGACACCGTCATTGTGCACACAAATATAAATCACCGCCGGGTCATTGGGATCCAACACAGCATCTGAAACGACACCGGTCTTTAACATCGTCCAGCTGTTGCCACCGTCACTGGAGCTTTCAAAACCACCCGGACCCGCGACATAAACCAATAACTCGTCATCCGGATCGACCAGCACCTGGGTTGTCCTGCGGTTGGCGACACTGCTTTTCAAAGCCCATGTCGCGCCCGCGTCGTTGGAGACATAAACGCCAGCGCCGGGATAATTGTGCGCCGCGCCGTAGGTATTGGGGATGATGCCTTCACCGGTTCCGGCATAAATACGATTCGGATTGGATGGCGCAGTCGCCAGCCCACCCACCGCGAGCGCTTCCTGGTCCTGCCATAATGCATGCCAGGACTGACCGCCATCTTCAGTTTTCCAGACACCGCCACTGGCGGCGCCCGCATAAACCGTGTCCGGGTCCGTGGGATGAATAGCCAGCGCTTTTACCCTGCCATTAATATTGCGCGGGCCAATGCTGTACCAGGGCGTGCCGGTGCCCGGCGCGCCATAAGCCGCCATGGGCAACGATGCCGATCCAAACTGTTTCTTTACTTTTGCATGCTTGACTTCAAGCGCGCTGTTCCGGGTAAGGATTAATTCCCGGTCCGTTTCGGGACGATGCATGCCAAACCATTGTGCGCGCCATTCCAGTTTACGATTTCTGGAAGCATAATCGATTTTTATTTTGGGCTGGTCTTTGATAGCCATGTGATTCCTCCGTGAAATTCCTGTCAATAGAATATGATTTGCAGAATTGCGTCAGAATGCTTTCGTTAAACCGGTCCCTTCCTGCCGGTCAAAAATACCTATCGTCGATGCAGCACTTGCCAGCAAATGGTCAGTCTTTCACGCCATCCGCTGAAGCGTTGCCGCGTATCGGCCGAAGAAGTCGAACCGGTAACTCCGCAAGCGCATCGATAACAAACCACGTCACCAAAAACGCGGCGCATTCCAGCGTAAAACTGTGAAACTTATAAAACATTTCGGCGATCAGAAAAGCGGCGAGAAAACCGGGAAGCTGACGTAACAGGAGCTGTTGGGTTGGTATTTGGCGCAAGAGCTGATACATAAATGACCTCCTTTCTCATATACTGGAACAACAATGCATGCTTATTGATTAACGGCTGTTGTTTACCGATACTATTAGCGTTATTGCCCGGTTGGGCGCATATCGAAATGAACCTATGCTAATCTACTTTGATTACCACGCAGTTTCATAACGGTTAAAATTTAAGATTAAAATTTTATATAACGTGACGCTATGCAGCACTAAGGTACAACGGATCAACGGTTTAAGTGGTGTAACGAAGTGGCCAATCTGGATACCTGTGTAAAGAGGGTAAAGCCTAGTTTTTACTGAAAGTGAATGCCGTGATCTGCGTCAAACATGTGGCATATCGTTCGCTTACAATGTTTTCGTGGTTATTATTACGTCATAACTATTGACCGGCGCGTAAGCACGTATCCCAGATGAGGCGTAACGAAATCCGGGTAACTTTGTAAATCATGTTTCGGTTTTAATATGAACCGGCAAAACTGCATCCCTCATGAAAAATTTCGTTGCATCAATAATAATCGCAAGCATGGTGTTGCCGGGCTGCGCGTTCAACAATGCGGTTGAAGTCGCTGCCAGTACGGAGCTATTAATTGTGCTGCCGGAACCGCGCAAGACAAGCGAGGTGCCGGTGGAACAGGCATTAACAACGCGGCGATCCATCCGGGAATTCAAGCATCAACCGCTGACACTGGCGGAAGTTTCACAGTTATTATGGGCGGCTCAAGGCATTACCGGCGTTCGTTTTCGCACAGCGCCATCGGCCGGCGGGCTGTATCCGCTGGAACTTTATTTAGTGGCTGGTGATGTTGAAGGATTGGCGGCTGGCGTCTGCCGTTATGAACCTGAAACCCACAGTCTGAAACCCATACTCGAAGGTGATGTGCGCAAGTCATTGGCAAGAGCAGCATACTGGCAGGAATGGGTGGGAAACGGCGCAATCGCGCTGGTGTTCGCCGCTGTCTATGAGCGAACCACTCAGAAATATGGCCCTCGCGGGCGGCAATATGCGCACATGGAAGCCGGCCATGCCGCCCAGAATGTCTACCTGCAGGCGGAAGCTTTGGGATTGGGTACAGTAATCGTGGGCGCATTTATGGATAGCTGGGTACACAGCCTGCTGCACATGAACGATGACGAACAACCATTAAGTATTATGCCGGTTGGAAACAAATAAAGAATCCTGTCATTAACTGCGCATCACTTGGCAGGTTTGCCCGCCTGGATCAAAACACCGAACGTCGCTACTTTGGACATGAGATCCTCCACCATGAGCGTGGCGGCCGGCGTAACCGGACAACCCGCATCACGCAATGCCCTCGCGGTCCAGACATTGCAGGTGTTAAACGCATGATAGGTTTCCCGTGACAGGTAAAACCGGCTTTTGCCATACAATCCAGGACCAAGCAGCCGGCTCATGCCCGCTTCATCCATTGCGTAGCTGTTTTTAATATAGGTGACTAGCCGTTCGAATCCTTCATAAGTGAGATCGATTCTGATAATTTCACTATAAGGAAAATAACGTGATACTGAACCAGTGAACCCAACAATATGCAAGACACTCTCAGTCGGCAATAGCCCGGCCTTCAGCATGATGCCGATATGTGGATCCGGCGTCATATAATAGTCTTTATCTCCCCAACCCACCTCCAGGAATTGCACATCAGGAAAATCGTTGTTCTCCGGCCACAGATCAGCGGGAATATCCATGCGCTGGATGACAATCCCGGCATGCCAGCCGTGACTGGCAAGCCAGATCGACTTGAATGGCGTATTTGCAGGCGGCGCGCATAAGCCTTTCGGTGGCGACGCGCAAGTAACCAGAACCATCGATAGCAAAACAAATAAGGCCCGGTTGATTCCGTTTCTCATTCTCAATGACTCCGCTTCATGCTTTGAGCTCAAGTGGAGTAAAGCTTATACCGTCTCACTATTATATGGATAGTTTCGCGGGGATACCTCAGGACCTGTCCCTGCCTTTTCCATGAGTTTTTAAAAACGGCCATTAAAATTAACAGCCAGCAAAGGTGTTGTTTCATAATCAACTGTAGCAACGCCGATATCGTCTCGATTTTCCAGAATAAGAGTCCCATCGTGGATGACACCGGCAAATAAATCCAGTTGCATTGCCTGCGTAAGATCTATTGATAAACGTAAAAACGCCAATTTGCCTTTTTGAGTTCCAATTCCTTCGGGCGCCGGGCCCGTATCATCCAGGCGAAAACGATAGCTTCGCCGCGCAAGTCCCATTGCCAGTTCCCACCCTTCACTAAACCGGTACGATAATTGAAGACCGGCGGGTCCGGTTGGCCCGGAGTCCAGTGAATTACCTATCCGCAGATTTTCCGTCAGTTGCCATTTGACGCTTAAAAACGGGTAAAAGATGGTTTCATCCAGCCGGTCAAACACTCCCAGGCCAATACCAATTCTGTTTCCACGCTCAAAGCCATACGAGGCAATCATGGTCGCACCATAAGCGAGTGAATCACCCGAATCCGCTTCAACCTCCTGAAACGCGCCAATCGAAGGACTAATCATGAATGTCCATTGGCTTTCCGTTAACAAAATAATGGGTACGCTGAAGTTAATGGCCCGGACCTTATCCCATGGTTGTTGCCCGGCAAATGCCGCAAGATTTTCGAAATCATAGTTGGTGACAGCGTAATTAATTCCAAACCCCATAAAGGTTTTGGCGGATACCGGTCTAACTACGCCAATGCCAACATTCATGCTCGATACTGAATAACTGCCGCCACCGTTCAGGTCTGCCGAGTCTTGATTAAAGCCGCCAATAGAATAGGAAAAACCCGAGCGTTGCCCTTGCTCCAGATCGTCTACAGGAGTCTGCGCCATGACTGCATTGCTATATAAAAACGCAGCGATAACCAATAACAGAGTGTTGGTTTTTAATTTCATATTTATTATTTTCACTTTGGCAAAAATGTTAAAGAGAATTATACATAAAGCAGATTATCCTGTACGCGGCCCGGTATTTTGCCATCGATCAGTAAAATTGAGCCGGTGGATTTATGCCGTTCAGGATACAATTGTTTCTCATTTTAGAAAAGCTCTGATTCAACAAACATGCGGTCAATATGGAGCGCAACGGAATCCGGAAACCCGGACCAGATTCTCCGTTAACTCTGGATTCCGCTGCGCTGCATCCAGGCTACTTGCTTCGGCTGGCTAACGGGCCCCTTGTTTATTCTAATTTTGGATTTTTGTAAATACCGCCTAAATCCATATTCGTTGCTTTTGGACAGAATGACGTAGTCCGACCACGAATTTCCCAAAAAAACCGCGCGCAAGATCGCCGCTGATTTTCCATAGACACCTCGTCATCGTAACTACACAATGCACAAAATTGCGAAATTACCTACGGGTTGATATTCTGTGCGGATCGAGTGTTAACATTTGGCATGTTCCTGATATAATCTGGCTGATTTTATTTTTTTAATTGACGAGTCAAGCCAATGCATGTAACCAGTCCTACAAACGATCTTCAGGCGATATTCGATTTTTACCAGGCGCAACGCAAAAATCCGCCAGAGATTTTTTCCCATCGTTCCGGCCTCCTGCCCGTGCCGGATTTTTTTTCGGTCGCCGCCTTGCAGCAACATCTTAACAATCCGCTGCTCGGCACCGATTGGGTCCAGCTTCGCGCCAAAAACCAGGCCGTGTCACTTGAAGGCTACTGTCACTGGAAAATGGTGCAGACCAAAAAACTCTTATTCGTTGATAAACAATTAATCAACGAGAAACTAAAGCAGTGGGCGTCAATCGTTCTGGAAGGCCTCGATATCCTCGACGCCAATATCAATGCCTTCGCCGCAAAACTGGATGCCGAATTACCATGTGCGCTGGTCAACAGCGTCGCGTTCTTCTCGCAGAAGGATAATGAAGCCTATGGCGGCCACCGTGACAGCGATGATGTGCTGGTCATACATGTATCAGGTGAAAAACTCTGGAAGATCTACGCCCCTCAACAACGGCGCTACTTTAATAATTCGCCGCTCACAGTGCAACAAATGGGACCGCTGCATAAGGAAATCATCATGCGCCCCGGTGACGCCCTGTATCTGCGCGCAGGCGTTCCGCACATGTGTCAAACCACCGGCGATCACAGTCTGCATATTGCATTCGATCTGTGCGATCGCACTCCCAATATTGATCAAATCACCCATGAAGCCAATACGCGTTACAACAACGGCTGTGAAATTCCAAACGTGCCAGCGGCAAAAGTCGTGGATAAATATATCGAGCTCTTGAAAAGTCCGGATTTCCGGCGTGACATGGAAACGGCCACGCAGCAAATCCGCAGCAACGCCATAAGCTTCCGGCAAAAGATTAGCAGAACCGCGGGTATCAATGCATTGTCACGCTTTATACCGGAGACAAAATCATAATATTAACCGATATGGACCGAATGAAAGTCCATCTCTGGCGCGGTCACGTTTTCCAACCGAACAACGTCAAACTCCGCAATTTGGTTGCGAAAAACAAAAGCTAAGAATTGATACAATCCAGTTTATTTAACAATGCTTATACACTACCCGATATCAAGTTCCCGGCTTTTCTGGAATCTTGAATCCAAGGTAGGTTCCGTTACTGATACCCATCAGTATCAGCAGCGTCTCGGAAAATTCCGGCATGGATATTACATGCGCCACGGTGCTGACAAACACCACACCGAGAATGATTGTCCAAACGACCACTTGCAGCCGGTGAAAGCTCATGCCGTTACCGTCGTCACAGATGTCCGACCAAAACTTTGGCGTATCTGATTTTGACACCTTGGTGAGTTCCGCAATTTCTTTGTCGATTTCGCCAAGACGATCCTGGCTGACTTTTGGAAAATTTTGACCCGATGTTTTCTTTTCCTCTTCGATTTTCTTGCATTCCGTCCGCAGTTCATTGAGCCTGGTTTCACGTTTTGTTTTTGCTGTTGATTTATTGTTTTCACCAATCATCATGGCGCTCAGTCCCGTGGCGCCGCTGATACCCAGCAGAATAAGCACCTGATCCGGAATACGTTCCATCGTGCCGGTAAGAATCCATATACTCGCAAAAGTCAGCAACACCAGCAGACCCCAAAAGGCCATTTGGCTCTTGCCGAGACTGTAATAGCCGCCTTTTGAATCACGCAGGGCGGTAGGATTTTTTATCAACAGAAAATACGCTACAACGAAGACTATTAACGCAACAGCGAGGGTAAGCCACACGGTTCCGCGTTTTGCGATATAAAACTGAAAAGGCTTCGGCGATTGCACCGCCAGTGCAGGTTCGTTACCAACCTCCAGAGCAACAGGTAGATTCATGACGTAGTCCGCCTGTTTTCGCAGCAGCTTATCCCAGGCCTCGCGGTTTTCCTTTTCATTCGGTTTACGATCGAGATTGAATCCAAATATAATAT
>JAKEGK010000184.1 GCA_022627515.1 Gammaproteobacteria bacterium | reverse complement strand
TTTTTTAAAAATTCTGTTTTTTGACAGAATCCGCTTCCAACTTCCAGTATCGATGCATTTCTGTCTAAATCAACAACCAGTTTCTTTATCATCCTGTTTTCGATGCTCAACATGCTGTCCTCGCGATATTGTAATTTTCGAGTAATGAGAAATTATATTACAAAAAGTTCTACGCAATTGGTAGTTACAGTCGTTAGTTATAAAATCTGTCAATGCATCTTTAGCACGATGAAAAACAACTGTTGAACTTGTTGGAAAATTTGAATGACCGGCTGATATAAAGGACGTAAATCGGTGAGGATTGTTGATTATGGCAAAGTATCGAACACCGGCAAAGATCTCAATGGATGTGTATGAGAAAAAGCGCAAATATTTTGCAAGTATAATTCTGGCCGATTCAAAGTACGCGCCGGGCCCCGCTGGCTCACGCGATTAAATGTACCAACTGGTTATCAATTTTATATCCAATTTGCGATTGCTTGCGTAAATAAAACCTGCGAAGCAGGGAAGTGAAAGTGATGACCACTAGCCACTGTTTGCTACTCATGGAATAGTATTTCACCGTGCCGGAAGTATAGTATGCAAGCACACTGCTACTCATGCTTCAAATGCGCATTTATTAATTCCTGGTATTGCTCATATTCCTGCATTTTTTGCGCGAGACTTTGCCAGTTACAACTTTGCAGTATGCGCACCGTTTGATGAATGGAACCTTTCTTGATGATCTTTTTGCGTTCCATTTTATTCATCACGCCATAAAAGGGCAGGGTTTTATCAAACGCGGCATCCGTGTATTTCTTTATTGGAACCAATACATCCCGGCGGCGGGTATGATAGGCATCTTCGCCTTCAGCGCATACCTTGCCAAACACATTGAATTGCCGGCATGCAAAAGGACGCATGAAATGTATCGAGCACGCATTGTCCACCAGAAACGGGCATGCGTTTCCTTCTTTGTACTCCCGTAACTGCTGTTTTAGAGTGGAGCGAATAGTTCCTGTTACTTTCTTGGTAACGAACCAGGTGATGCCCACCAGCTCCAGTGGGTAAACGGGAATATCTTTATGAGTTCTGCAGCACGCGGCGCATCCTTTATGACAAGCCAGTTTGCGTCCCAGTTTTTCCTCCCGCGCAATGGCTGACGCTACGCCATTGTCAAGAGTTTGATAGGCGTCCAGTAACATGGATAACCACGGATGCTTTTGCTTGTCGCCTGCATATTGGTCCGCTGAATCGGGCATCACGTAAAAAGCTTCTTAATATTTGTCAGTGATTGAATTTACAGAAAGCGGTATATGCAGAATCAATGATTACGCGGTCATATCATCCAGCGCCTGTTCGGAATCCAGTTCATCATATACTGCAATGTCGTTCTTCAGTTGTATTCGCAGGTCAGAGAAACATGCTTTAATATCGTGGGTACTGGATTTTTTTAGCGCGCGAATCACTTTGCGAAAGGTTTCACTGGCTTCAGTGGACAGGAAAATGCCGTTGCCTTCCTCAAAATACCAGCTATTGAGGTCGCTGATAACGGTTTCTTTGCCGGCGGCGTCAAGCTCGGTTTTTGTATTGTAAATTGTCTCGCTTATTTCCCATAATCGTTTGTAAGCATTTATCCGCGGAATTAAAATTTCAGTAGTGCGGGCGAACTCTTCACTGCTAAGGTCAAATATCTTTTCAACCTGCCGTATCAGTTCGTGCCGTAACGCGTCTACATCCTTACTGACCACCAGTTCCACTGATCTGATATTATCGACTATTGCCGTATGTTGGTGAATCAGCGTTTCAAGTTTGCCATTGGTTTGATGGACAATGTTATTCAGTTCTCTGACTGTCGCCCGCAGATCGGTAATGCGGCGTTGCACTCGAAGGAAAAGCGCCAGGAACACGATTAAAAACAATAGAAGCGAACCGGCTAATACCAATAACATATTGGTATTATTAATTAGTTCAAGTGGAATAACTTGATCCAAGGTATTTGCCTCAAAAATTTGTCCAGCGTTACCATCTAATAATAGGGAATTTCCGATAGTATCCAATCCATCCCCGGTGTCAAATTTTTTTTCCTATCATCGCGTGACCGGTTAAAAAAGGGACTTCGGTTTGTCCGCTTCACCACATTATCTTTCAAGGCAATTTATCGTTCGCAGCACTATACTTCATGACTTCGGTTAATGGTCTAGTCTCGCGCACGCACCAATTGAGCACATTATTTTAATACGAAAAAATTTTTATTTTGGTATGGGTATTAATTGCAGGGATACATTGTTCAACCGCTGGCGAAGAATGGTCCGAATCTGTTGAACAGTTGATCCAGGTCATCACGTAATTCATGGAAATGTTTATAGTTTAGTGAAAGAGAGCCTGGTTAAAATTTTGTGAATGACATTTGTAACTGACAACAGTATGGGTTCTTAACCTATATCGAAATACAAGCGGAACACTAAGGTATATTGTTATAAAGGAGCCTGCCCGTGTATATCATTGGGTTATTTGTCATCGTTGACCCGGATTCAATTGATTTGGTCGTTCCTGAAATCAACAGTTTTTGTGATGTTGAAATTAAACTGCAAAATCGGGAGTCAGGAACTCTGGTGCTGGCAATTACCAATGGCGATGAACGGTATAACAAATCGCTTTTTGATAGAATAAAAGCATTGCCGTTTGTAATGGACGCGGAAATTATGTATTTTTACCGTTATAACACGGATGTCGAGACGGATTTTGCTGGTTCCAAAAGAGCGCAAAGAACAAGAAGTGATTTGATGAGCAAGGCATTGCAAACCTATAGCAGTTACAATTCAATTATCCATACCAGGCATTAGGATTGAAATTCCAAAGGTATTCCAAACGTGAGTGACACAAACAACAGTAATAACCAAAGACTGCTAGGCGCTTATAAAAACATGATCGCGTATTTACATCATGTGATTGATAAAGCGCAGGGGGCGAAACCTGAAATCCGGCACGCATTGGAAAATGCCAGGGAAAAAGCGGTGGAGCTGGGTGAGTTGACCAGGGAGGAAGCGGATAAAATCAGTGATTACATTATGCGTGATTTGCATGACGCAGCGGATTTTATCGAGAAAAACCGCGCCGAATTCAAGGATTGGATCAGCCTCGAAGCTGATCTCATTGAAGATAAAATTCTCGATTCGCTGCCATTGCTCATCGACGAAACCCGTTTGGCTCTGGAACAGTTGCAATATCGCGCGGAAACCATGGGAGAATGGCATACGGGTGAAATCGTGGCGCCTGGACTGTTCAGCTGCGTGAACTGCGGCAAAAAATTGGAAATGCATAGCGCTGGACACATACCACCATGTGCTGCCTGTGGAGCAACGGTATTTAAACGTGTCAGTTCTTCATGATCTAAGCAAAGCTTCGCCAGCATGAATAAAAAACATACAAAAATTTTTGCGCTATAGAAATTTTATATCCCAATCTAATATCAGATGCTGATTTTTTAACAAAAACCCAGTACATTTCGTTTTAAGAACGCGCGCTTGCAGAGGTACTCGACAAGTGTGCTTCTAGAGTTCTAAGCGTCTAAATGAATTAACAACTACAAAGAGGGAAGTCATAGTTATGAAAAGATCAAATAAGTTGCAGATCGCCGCGCTGCTTGCAGCGGGATTGTTAGCAGGTTGTGCTGGAACCGGAGGCGGAGAGCAAACTGAACAAAAAGGAGCTGACAAGAAGCCGGCGCATCAGGATGAAGCCAAACTTGGCCATGACTACCGCACTTTTATGGCTGACGGGGAGATTAAATATGGCCAGATCGGTGATTCCTATACTGCGGATTTAATTTTGTATCTGGCGGGCAATCAGTTCATGGTGATGGAAGAACTGATCAAGGACTTCCAGAGCAAACATCCAGACATCAAATCGGTTTACGTTGAAACCATTCCCCCCGGCCAGATACTGCAAAACCAGATCCTGAAACAGGGCGAAATTAACGGGCAAAAAACCGCGCAAAATCCTGATATATATGCCAGTGTAAATCTGAATCACCTTAAAAAGTTAAAAGAAATCGACCAGATGAACGACTACATGATTTATTTGCGCAACAAGCTGGAATTGATGGTGGCTAAGGGCAATCCCAAGAGCATCAAAGGCGTGCAGGATCTGGGGCGCGATGATCTGGTGCAGTCGCATCCCAATCCGATCACCGAAGGGATATTTAAATTCTACGGCGCCGAAATGCTGAAGGATCTGGGATTGCACGAAAAAGTCACCGGTGGCAAAGAATGCAAAGGTTGCTGGGCGGTTGAAGGCAAAACCTGGTTTACCGAGCGTCATCACCGCGAAACCCCCCACCGTATCGAGAACGGTGAAGCGGATGTGGGAATTGTATGGACCACGGAGATTGTGGAGGCAGTAACCGAAGGCCGTGCCGTGGAAGGGGTAGCGATTGAAGCTCCGTACAACAAGCAGGACAAGGCGCTTTACGCCATCGGCGCGCTGAAAACCGGCCGCAATCAGGAAAACGCGAAAAAGTATCTTGAGTACCTGATGACTGACGATGCGCAAAACATTTACGCCAAATACGGTTTCATAAAAGCAACCGCCGACGAGCTCGCAATGAAGCCACTTTAAATCTGGCAATTCATCGATTTGAAGTAAATGAATAAGAGCAGGCCGGTGAAAACCGGCCTGCTTTTTTATGCCGTAGGAAATTCAAATGTTCGGTAATATGAATAAATAAATCGTTAAGCGAGATAACTGTTGCTTCGAAACCAGAATACAGGCAGCGATACATCATGAAACCCAGGAGCCAAAGGCGTTTTTTTGCTCTACCAACCGTAAGGATGTAGAAAAACGCGATGTTATAACGATCGCAATAACAACATGTTACAGGCAGCATGTATCAGAAATGTAAATAATCGAGCTAGCAACTTGGTTCAGCAATCGAACTGCTATACTTAAAAGCGTTGTACCTGTGTTTTAATCGAAAATAACATTAAAGTCACGTGGGGTTGTGACGATGAATAATAACAGTACAACATCCCAACAGAATGAATGGCGGCGGATTGTGATTGATTTTAAGGCGTTCCGATCCAAAACACTTGTAACTTCCGGTTTTGTAACCATGCTGCTGCTACTGGCGGCATTTGTGGGACTTTGGGTCGGCAATCTCGCAAACAACAAGCAAATTGTTCATGAGCTTAATGGTGAACAATCCAACGCCCGTTCCATTCTAACTCTTCATTATATTGTTACAGAACAACTTGGCTTGCTTGAGCTGATTGGTAACTCACAAGACACCACCTTTCAGCAACAACAATATAGTGAATTCAAGCAACAAATGGGATTGTTGGAGTCAGTGATGTTTACTACTGACGTAACAAATGACAGGTTCAATATTGCAAAAATACAGCTACAGATTAAGGATTTTATAAACCGCCAGCTTCAGGTAGTTGAATCCGTAGAAGCCTTGCTAAATGAGAGTGACCAGACGGCGGCGTTTCGATTGCTTGCGGCAGAGATGAAACCCATTCTCGGCGAATTTAAATCACTGATTCAAGACGCCGTAAATTTTAACTCTTTAATCAATACCAAAAAAGACATCAAATCCGTACTAAAAAGATCAGTACAAAATTACCAAAGCGCGTACTATCTTATCGCTTTTCTCGGCACTTTCGGCCTGGCATTGGGAATTTTTACCATCTATGTCGTGCGAAGCACCGGTAGAACAGAAGAGGCATTAGTGGAGCAGGGAGAGCGTATCCGCGCCTTGCATGAGATTATTTCCCGCCCGGATCTCACATTCGACGAGCAAATTGACGAAACCCTGCGCCTGGGATGCAGGCTGCTGGGCACGGAAATCGGCAAAGTAGGCAAACAGGACCCGGAAAAGAATACATCGGAGTTCTTAAATACTGTTGTTATGGGCGACTTGCCGGCTAAACGCGGCATAGTATTGCCACTGGACAAAACATACTGCAATGCGACTTTTTCATCTCCGGAAAGCATTGCGATCAGTAACGTGGCTGAATCCGAATTCAGGGATCATCCCGCGGCGAGTTTTCTCGGCATGCAATCCTATATTGGTTGCTCTATCAATGTGCATGGGAAAAAATTTGGCACCGTGAATTTTTCCAATCGTAAACCGGTTAAGCGGCCATTTACTGAAACAGATAAAGATTTAGTTAATCTGATGGGCAGCTGGATCAGCGTGATGATGGAACGCCAGCTGGATGCGGAAGAATTGAAAAAATCAAAAGAAACAGCAGAGAAGGCGAACCAGGCAAAAAGCGAATTCCTGGCCAACATGAGTCATGAAATCCGCACACCATTGACCGCGATTTTGGGTTACTCGGACATGCTGCGCGATGAAGATCAAAGCCGCGAGGATATGGACCATGAAATTGATTCCATTATCCGCAGTGGCGCTCATTTGCAGCGGATTATCAATGACATTCTGGACTTGTCAAAAATCGAGGCGGGACAGCTGGTCATAGAAGAAATTGAAGTGCAGCCC
>JAKEGK010000183.1 GCA_022627515.1 Gammaproteobacteria bacterium | reverse complement strand
CGATTCCAGAATACGCAGGAAACCTCCAGTGATGAAGAGCTGATGACGAATTACAGTCTCGGCGATATGGCGGCATTCGATGAATTGTATCACCGCAACAAGGCCGCGCTTTACCGTTACTTTCTGCGCCAGACCCGTCAGGCCGCGCTCGCTGAAGAATTTGCGCATGAAGTCTGGTTGCGGGTGATCAATGCGAGGCAGTCCTATTTACCGAAAGCCAAATTCACCACTTACCTGTTTCAGATCGCACACAATTGCCTGGTGGATCATTTTCGAAAATTATCCACTTCGCATGAAATTGATTGCGGTGAACCGTTTATTGAAGCAGTGGCGTCCAATAGTGCGGATGATCCGGAGGCAGCCGCTGGCAATACTCAAATCCAGCGCGCCTTGCTACGGCTAATACAGGAACTGCCCGCGGAACAGCGTGAAGTGTTTTTATTGAAAGAAGAAGCGAATTTGTCCATTGAGGAGATAGCCAGCGTGATTTCGGAAAATCCGGAAACAGTAAAAAGCCGTATGCGGTATGCCGTGAAGAAGCTAAAAGAAGGATTGCAGGAATACATGAGCAGGTAAGTGACATGCAGGACCACGAACACGAACCGGACGGCAAATTCCTGTCCGAGCTTTATACCGGCTTGAGTCAGGAGCAACCATCCAGCGCGCTGGATGAGAAAATCCAGGCCGCGGCGCGCAAAGCGGTTGCTGCCGATACAGATTTTGCCGCAACGCAACCATCCGGTTCATTTCTGGCAAAATGGCGGGCCCCTTTTTCACTGGCGGCCGTGATTGTGCTGAGCGTTACCTTGGTGGTGATGATTGAACGCGAACGCCCGTATTCGTTGACCAGTCTTCCCGAAAAGCCACGGATTGAAAATAAAGCTGCTCAGACTCTTCCAGCCGAAACTCAAACACGCGCACCTGAAGCCGACCAGTCCGAACCGGGCCTGCACCCTGATAGCCAGTCCGAGGCTGTCAAATTCGAGGCAAAACAACCTGAAACAAAGACGCAGCTTGCTGAAAACCTGCAAAAAAAACCGGCGGCTGCTGTTGAACACCATGAAGATCCAGGTGAAGCCGCCCGTGCGCAAGCGGCGCGTGAAAAAAAACAGGATGACAGTCAAAGAAGATTGTTAGCTTCGCCGGCGCCGTTGGCGGAAAGCGCCGACGGAGGCAGTGAAGCGCTTGCTGTAAAAAAAGCTGCGCCGGTTGTTAAAACCGAAACAGCAAAGCCCGCGCCAGTGCTTGATGCAAAAGCAAAACCTGTGGAACCGGATCAGGACGAAATCGGGCAGGCGCTTGCGCCTGACGCGCCGGCTTCGGATTCCCGAACTACCATCACGCGCCAGATGCAGGATTTGGCCACGGCGCCGGTAGAGACACAAAATACAGAATTACAGCAAACCACTTCCGCGGTTGCCGAGGAACAAAAGGTTGCGGAAGAAATGGTTGGCACAGCCATGACGAAAGCGCCCGCGCAGGTTGCGGAACAGGAGAATCTGCCGGTCAGTCCGGCGCAATCCGCTCAATTAGCGCCGGTTGACCAAGAAAGCCAGGATCAGCAGTGCCGGCAAATGACAGAGCAGGACTGCCTGGCGTCAACGTTATGTATTTTACAACAGCAGGGAAATAGCACCACCTACCAATGCCGGGCGGCGCAAAATGCCTGTGAGCAGGATTTTGCACAGTCGCGTCATACTCAAGAAGACTGCGAACACCAACCGGGATGCGTGTATGTTCCCGCTTACTGTTACTGCGCGCCTGGGCAAGCGTGTCCATGTGCTGAGGGACCTCCGGCAATGTGCATGCCGAAGCCGGTGGCTGACTGACTTAGCCGGCGCCAGGAAAATATCAACTAATTCGCTATTTGTTATAACAATTCCAACGCCAATCAGGCCGGTTAATCATGACTCATCAAGAAAGTTACACGCGTGTAAGACAAAGTGGCGGGAACGCAACACTTTACGGATAGAAGCCGCGCAATCAGGGGATGATAGAAGAGTTGATTGGTTAACTTGATCAAATCTGTCAAAGCCGCATAAGCTAAAAAAATGCCTTGCAGGGAAAAGCCAAATTCCTTGCAAAAAAACATTGACCGCTGGAGGCCATAAGCATTTGAAAGGCCTTTGCTGCGGATTGCAAATGGCGGCTATTGATAATGTCAGCGGTGCGACATTGATATTTCAGTGAATCGTCACGTAGTAAACATGAAGTATCCTAATCGCAGGCGTTGCGCAGAACAGCTTGAATGCTAAGGCTATATTATTTCCGCTTGCTGGCTGCAGGCGCGGTAATGGCGGTAATGTAAGTATCTATTCGGTTTTTCGGCTATAGAACCCGCCAAATATTTCATAGCTGTAATACTGCCTTGTAGTCCGGGCAGTATCTTTAGACTGTAAAGTTGACTAAATTTATTGGGATGATTATTCTGCCAGATCGCCGTTTAGGCGGGTAATTCATGTAACGGCGGAATGTCAATTTTTTAACTCCAACATTTTTAATTCATCTATTCGTACAAACAAGTGCAATTGGAGCGTGACACGGAAAAAATATGGTCTCAGAAGAACATTGCGTTGTCTTATTATTAGAAAAAAATGACAACGATGCAAACATCATCATGCAAGGCTTCTCATCAGTAGATGCGCCACATGAATTGCGGCGTGTCACTGATAGTGCCGCAATGCTTGTCTATCTCAAGGAAAGCCTCAACAAAAGCAGTTCAGATAAATTTATCAAGCCAAGGCTGATCGTTTTCGGTATCGAGGGCGTATCAGATGAAATTGTAAGGATTCTGGAATTTCTGCAACGGGATAGTGAATTGAAGCGGGTTCCGGTTCTGGTTTTCAGTAACACAGCGCACAGTGAACATGTCCTCAGGGCCTATCAGTTAAAGGTGAACAGTTATCTGCTGAAACCAGATGATCGCGATGAGTTTGCGAGTGTCGCCCGCGAAGTCGGCAGTTACTGGCTTAGGTGGAATCAGCTCCCTTCCTAGTTTTATTGCAGGCGTTTAATATATTTGTTGTGGGCGGTAAGGTCTTTTTAATAATCTAAGGAATCTCTGATAATTTCCCTCTCCCTTGAGGGAGAGGGCCAGGGTGAGGGTGTAAGCTTTTGAAACTTTTACCTGCCCCTGATACCCTTCTAAAAAAGAGGAGGATTTTATAATTAATCAGAGCTTCCCTTAATACTATTTCATCGAGATTGCGGGGGTGGAAGATGTCAAAACGTTTCCGGGTATTAATTTTTTTCGCAATAATTGTTTCCTGCCCGGTTAGGGCTGAAGTAACCGGAACGGTGACTGAATATGGATACTACAACATTGCCAGTCAACCCGACCGTCACCGCAATTATGCTTCCACATCCGGTTACGTAAAAGAAGGCGGTGAAGTTGAACTGGTGGAGCAGACCGCTCGCATACCATTGGAAAAAAACCGGCTGTTTGGTTTCAAGTTCCGTATTAACGGATTTAACGACAAGCAGTCGGTGCAATTGAAACTGGTGGTGACCCATCCGGAGATCACCCGCCCCAACGGATCCAAATCATCGGGCTATTCCTATCCCGTGTTGCTGGACGTAAAAGACGGGATTATCGAGAATCGATCGGGCTATAGCCTTGATCATGATTATGAAATGGTGGAAGGTGAATGGGTGTTTGAATTGTGGTATTACAAGGAGAAATTGGTGTCGCAAACATTCACCACTTACAAGAACGCCGAATCCGGCGCTGGCATGCCGGATCCAAACGCGATACCGGATAGCCCGGCCGAAGCAGCAGGAAATAGCTGACCGGAAATGACGAACAAGCGGCGTAAAGAATTTTATACACAATAGCGCGGTGTTCCGTATTTATGATATGCGCCGTATACAAGAGCCTTAAAAAACCGGACACTTATCTTTTTGTGATGCCCGGTCAACAATTAGAGCGGGCGCCACAGGCTTTGCTCGCTATGTTGGGCAAGCTGGAATATGTCATGACGGTCGATCTTGATAAACGGGACAAGTTGGCGCAATCCGATCCACAGCAGGTCAAAACGGCGCTGCTCGAGCAAGGGTATTATTTACAGTTGCCGCCGACGGTATATGCGGAAGGATCAGCGTAACAGCATCCTGCGTTGATAAACCCTAAATGATATGCGGATGAAATTATGGAGCCACTGAAATTATCGGATGAACTCGTAATCGAGCTGCAAAAGGTTCTTGCCGGACATGATGCCCGTGCGGGCGATGCCGGAGTGGCTGTCCAATACTACGCCGCAATCATCGGGTTTATGCTGGCGCAACAATCCGGCTCCCTGGCGGAAAAGAAGGAATTTCTGAACCAGCTAAATGCTTTTTCCCGGCATGTGCTGGATGATTGTAATCCTCCGCAAGCGCCGCGCGGCGATGCCGCAATAGGCCAGTGGCGCCCCGGTGACGCATGACCGCGGGGCTTACTGTTTTTTGATCTCCCAGCATTTGTGAATAGTGCGGTTGCGTTTGAAATCTTCCGGTATGGTTTGTGCCGTGATGTCTTTAATAGCGACACCGATAAAAGCAGCGGCGTCGAATTTAAATTGCTTGAAGTTGGTGGAAAAAATAATTTCTCCATCATTCTTCAGTAACCGGATGCAGTCATTCAGCAACATCACATAATGTTGTTGAATATCAAAATGTCCATCCATCCGCTTTGAATTGGAAAATGTTGGCGGGTCGACGAAGATTAGATCATAGCGGCCCTCTTCGTGCCTGATCCACTCCAGGCAATCCGTCTGAATAAAGCGGTGTTTGTCCAGCGGAATATTGTTCAGTTCGAAGTTCCTTTGACACCAGTCGATATAGGTCGCGGACATATCGACGGACGTTGTCGACTTGGCGTTTCCCAACGCGGCATGCACGCTCGCGGTGCCGGTGTAACAAAACAAATTCAAAAAGTTTTTGCCGGCCGCTTTGTGCTGCAGCATTTCCCGGGTGATTCGATGATCGAGAAACAGGCCGGTGTCGAGGTAATCCTGGAAATTGACATAGAAGCGGCAGTTGCCTTCCTGAACGACGTGAAATTTTCCGCTGCTGTCCAGCTTGTTGTATTGGCTCGCGCCGGACTGGCGTT
>JAKEGK010000182.1 GCA_022627515.1 Gammaproteobacteria bacterium | reverse complement strand
CAGGCGTCCCGGCTGGAAATCAAACGCATTCACCACTAATTTATCTTTAATTTTGCTCATCTCTTGACGCTTTTGAAATTAGATAACAAATTCACGTACTTAACATGCAGAATTTATGTCAAGTATAGTCAATTTGCCCTGACTAAGAGAAATAATTGCAGGCGCTGGCAGGAAATCGCACAAAATAAAAAAAATTCGGGAATGAATAACGTAAATATACGATCGGAATTGGTGTGAATTAATGATGGTTGTGATTATTGCGCGCGTGCATCCCTTGGCGGATCTGTAAGATAAAAAGGCTGCGCGCATCGGCGCATTCCATAGAAAAGAAACATCAGTAATAAGGTCCAGCCGTTAACACTTCCTCCACCGCCGTCTCCACCACCGGTGTTGGTTACCGCGGCGGCGACCCGCTCTTGCGTAAACCAGCTCTCATGCCCACTGGTTTGTTTTTCATTGAGCAGCGTTGCCGGATCGTCATTCACTGCGCCGGCGTCAACATCATAGGCCGTCACGGCGAAATAATGAGTCTGGGATGAATTAATGCCTGTAAGGGTATGACTGAGGCTAAGTCCCACGTCAATGGCATTTTCATAAGCCGGTGCGGAACTATTGCCCCAGTACACAATAAAACCGGCCACGTCCAATTCGGGTGGCATACTCCAGCTGAGATTGACACTGTCACCGCTGCGCGTCATGTTGAAATTGGCGGGCGGGGAAAGCGGAACATCGGTAAACATGGCTGTGGCCGGTGCGTCAAATAACACATTGAGATCCATAGTAGACGCCAGTGTGGCCTGATCCGTGGTGCCGAACCAATTGTTGTTTGCGGACAATTGTGCCGGCGCATAGTTACCTATATAAAAACCAATACCATTGTTAACAATATTATTCCCCGAAATTACCGGCAGGATAAGCGAAGTGTTGCTAATGGCATATTCACTGGAGCTGTTCAGTCTCATGTTATTGCCGGTGAAATTTAATGGCGTAATATTGTCGCCGGGATTACCAAACGCAAGGATCGTTGCCGATTGGTTTCTAATTACGCTGTTTTGTGATACCGTACCACCGGCATTGATCTCCATGGCGGCAATATTGCCATCGGCCAGATTATCCGCGAGGATGTTATTGGTAATGGTAATCGTATCTTTATCGATGAATATACCGCTGCCCCGGCCCGCCGTGTTATTACCGATGATTGCGTTATTGGTTATGTCAATATTAACAGCTATCGCGGTGTACACGTAGATACCGCCGCCATCGGAACCGGCGTCGTTATTTTTGATAACATTGCCATCGATCTGAACGGCTGAATTGCCAGTCACGTAAATCCCGCCACCAAAATCCACTGTGGTCAGGTTGTCGCGGATCAGGTTGCCGCGGATAGTGACATTGGCATCCTGGATGGCAATTCCGCCGCCGCTGCCATCGGCAATATTACCTGCGATTGTATTATCCTGGACCACATAATTCGCCTGCACACCGGCAAGGTCTAGCAAAAACAGCCCGCCACCGGCTTCGTCAGATACGTTATCCTGAATTGCATTGTTAACAAGAGAGAGGCTA
Source organism: Gammaproteobacteria bacterium (assembly GCA_022627515.1). Taxonomy (GTDB): domain Bacteria; phylum Pseudomonadota; class Gammaproteobacteria; order SZUA-152; family SZUA-152; genus JAKEGK01. The sequence goes on along the minus strand of JAKEGK010000182.1, from coordinate 15,290 downwards.
TCCACGCTTTTTACAATAATGCCGCCGCCCCCCTCCACTGTGGTTGTGGAATTGCCAAGAACCGTGTTGCCTTCGATCAAGATATTTGAGCCCGCCAATCCCTGTACGAAAATACCTCCGGGTTTATCGCCACTGGTATCGTGATTATTGGTGATGGTGTTATTGTTAATTCTCAGTTCGCTGTTGATTCTTGTTGCATAGATGCCCGCTGCGTCTCCATCGGCGATGGTAACGTGATTAATAAAAGGGCGTCCGCCGTTAAGATACACCGTGCCGTTTGCGGGGGTTGACGGAAAATCCGGTGGCCGAGAAAGACTCATTCCCCCGCCCGATTGCAGGTTGGCGTATTCCAGAATTGAACCGCCTTGATAAGCGCCATTATTAAAGGTGGCAGGAACCGAAGTAGCAGTAAACTCAATGGAACGCCATTGGCCGGTTGCCAGCAGCGGCCTGATTGTAATAGGCGCCTGTTCGGTACCGCGTGCTATCAGGGTTCCATTCACTATGATTGAGATAGGTCCATCTATTTCAATGATTACACCCGGCTCAATTGTCAGAGTTACATTGCTGGCAACACTGATGTCACTAATGGGATTATTGAGATCAGGCGCCCGGATGATCCAGGGATTGCCACTGGCGGTCCAGGTGGTTGTCTGGGTAATACTTGTGGTAACCGTATCTGCCAACACCTGTGCATTGCCACATAGCGCAATTGAAAATGCGAGAACACAACGCGGATACTTAAACAACATAGTGTTGAAATTCCTGAATCAGAACCGTGTGAATTTACTCAGCGATGAGGGATTTAACCTGAACCCTTGCGTCATGCGTCTGGCAAGCAATGTGAACAGCCACTAGCCAGAGTGAATGGTCGACTGAGGTATGTACGAAATATAGATTAAAACAAAGCGCATGGTGTGGCTACTACTAATTGCCTTTAACCGCCACAACTCCCGGCAGATATATTAAAATTGAAATTTGCGTCCACGGCATATACAGAGAGTGTCAATTAAAATTCACAATTTCATCTAATTAACGATTCTACTGTGTAGAATGATACCTCCCTGCAAATGATTTGCTTATTTATTGGAAGTGGCGGTTATACGAGAAAAAAATGCAATGAGCGGATCACATTTTGAGAATGTACTTTATCCTGATTTTAATTAAGCCGCGGCGCCGGGGCGGAACCGGTTAAATAGCAAAGGTATTTATTACATATAAACAATCAGTTACAGAATATTATTGAAGTATTATATGTCCAGACATACCGGGGACAAGTGGAACCCTGACTTTCTCACAATGCATCGGATTTTCTGGCCGATAGCGCCATTCGCGCAAACGTTCGTGCAGACGCACGGACAGTGGCCAACGCTGGATGCATACCAGCAGTTTCTGGAATTGGGCGCGGGCAGGATTTATTCCGGCAGTGGTAAGCTTCTGCGTTTTGTGGCTCAGAGCGCCAAACCAGATCGGTTAGAAGAAACCTATGAGCCGCGAATTTATTTACAGGGTGAAATCCAGACTCGCCTTAACAATTGGCATGACTTTTTTCAGGTAATGATTTGGCGCATGTTTCCCAAATCCAAAACCTCAATCAATGAACGGCATTATCAAGCGATAAAAGAACGTGCCGAAAATGATTCCAGCTGTCTTCAACGCAGCGCACTGGAAAACGCTCTGACCCAGTTTGATGAATGCGGAGCGGTGATATTATCGTCTGAACCGGAACTTCTGGAACTGGTAAAAAATTTTCAATGGAAAACGTTGTTTTGGGAGCAACGTAACAGGGTGCGCAATCATCTTAAATGTATTGTGTTTGGTCATGCCATTTATGAAAAGGCGCTTAATCCCTACGTGGGCATGACCGCGCATAGCGTGTTGTTGCCCGTAACGCCGGGTATGCTGTCACAATCCACTGTCACGTTAATTGACAGCGTTGACGAATTGTTAACGGAACTGTTCCGCTCGCGCGGTACTATCGCTTCACCCGCGGATTTCTCCCCCTTTCCGCTGCTCGGCATGCCAGGCTGGGATACCGCTAATGACCAGGAAGCGTACTATAATAATACGCGCTACTTCCGTCCCGGCCGGCAATATAAAACCTAGTTCACCATTTTAATCATCTGTTCCCCTCCTCCGGGCAATCTGTGATTCCATTCACAGCAACCGGTATCATTTCCTCATTTAATTACCGATATACAACTATATATTCGTTCAATTCTCCAAAAGCAAAGGGACGTCGGTGATGATAATTGATAAATTAAAGTTGCTGGATAGTGATTTTGTCTGGCAGCAGATCTACAGTTTCGCGCAAAAATATCCCAACATATACGCGGCGACTCAGGTCATCGTGGCAATTGCAGGTTATGCCTATCTGCTCCTGTTTCCTGTACTCTTGCTGGCCGGAATCTGGATACTGGTATCCTACGCCATCACGGAACAATCAACCGCCAGCATCGCACAAATCATCTACTGGACAGTCATCACCGGTGTTTCCGCCATGGTGACCATACAGCTTACCAAAATAAGATTTTTTGCCGCCCAAGGCATCACACTGGAACCAACGATGGCGGCCAAACTGCATCTACTGCTGGATAAGTACAGCGACCGGGTTGCCATACCGCGGATTGACCGCATTGTCGTAACCGAGCAGTTGTCCATTGACATCGTCAAAACACCAACAACACCCATACCATTTTGGTCCAGCAATACCTTGGTTATCGGTTTGCCGCTGATGCAATGCCTTTCGCCTGAGTATTTTGAATGCGCCACGATACGCAAATTACTGCAATACTCCAAGCACCGGCACTGGCTCATCAAGTGGCTGCATCAATTGCGCAGCGTCTGGCTGCTTTATATGAATCTGCTATCCAAGAACGTCAGCTTCGGCAGCCTGCTGCTGGCGGTATTTTTCCGGCTGTATGCGCCGCTTTATCGTGATCTTACTATACCGATTGCGCATCGCAATGAACTGGAAGCTGACCTCGACACACTGCAATTTGTCAATGACGAAGACCTGTTGCAGACCATTGAGTCTGTGATCGTTGCCAAAATCTATCTTGATCAACAGTACTGGCCCAAAATACAAAAGTCCCTAAAGGAAAACCGCGGCCAGGATATTACGCCGTACTCCAATCTGGAAGAAATTCTGAAACAGGGACTGACGACCAAAAACACCAAGCGCTGGCTGGACTCGGTATATGACCATGAATCACACAGGCTCAAAGCAATTCCAAGCTTACGCGCGCGCATGCAGAACATCGGCCGCAGCCGTATCCGCATTCCGGAAAGAATCCAACAGACAGCGGCGCAGTTTTATCTCGACCACGACTATGCAGTCGTTGTAAACGGTATAAACCGGCTCTGGTTGCAGCGCAATGGCCGGACACGCGCAAAGCACGCACTGGCAAAGCATGTGTTCGTGGCACCGCAACAGAACAGTACATCACCACCATTTACCACAAAGGCTTTTCAATAAGTTTTTGTTGGCGCTTACTCCCGGACATGGAAGTCTGTTTTTTCCCACACTATAATTATTGGCACACTATTTTTATAGCCTGTGCCGGCTATTATTTATATAGTTGCAATGCACAGGACTTCAATTGACATGGCGGTAATTGCTATGACAGAAAAAAAGGAATCATTGACATGCACACTCTTTCTTCGCATCCACTTACGCATTGCCACAAACTAAAAGTGCTGGCTGCTATTGTTCTGATTGCCAGCCTTGCCGCCGGCTGCAAAAGTGAAAAGTCAGCACCGCCACCTGCTGCGGAACCTGAAATACCGGCCGCTGAACCGGAGCAGGCGCCGGCAGAATCCTCCACGATAACCATACAACCATCGCAACAACCGGAAAGCACAGCTGAGCAAGCCGCCACTGCGGAAACCGCACCGGCCGCCACACTCCCTGCGGAACAAGTCCCGCAAGCGGCTACCCCGGTTGAAGCCGCCGCTCCGGCCAGCACCACCGCGCACGCTGACTCGCTGGCGCTGGCGCGTAAAAGCGGATGCCTCGCCTGTCATGCAATTGACAAAAAGGTAGTGGGGCCTGCCTGGCAAGACGTCGCGAAACGCTACGCCAACAATTCCGGCGCGCGCGCACAACTCATCGAGAAAGTTGCCAAAGGCGGCAAAGGCAACTGGACTGATGTTGTGGGTACGGCGGCAATGCCTCCCTATCACCCTCGCGCCAGCATGGAAGACATCGGAAAACTGGTGGATTTTGTGTTGTCCCTGCCAGCGAAGTGACATGGAATTTATTGAAACGCACAGTTGAAACCGGGGTTACATTACACCCGTTTCACCTTGTTATTCAGCTTCATTTCAGGTAATGCCCCGCAAATTCAGCTTGAATTCAGTTTCACGCTTCCTGATCGTTTAATATTGCCTGCAAGGCGGATTTTGCGACGGGTTTGATAATCAGCAACGTTAGTAATAACAGAGATTCCTGTTTTAGCGTTGATTAAATCCGTTGAGGAGGCGTTATGAAAAATATGAATAAAACACTGCTGGTATTAACCACGATGCTGACTATTATATTTTCAGCAACGGCATCCGCAGAGCATAAAGAGCGTAAACAAAATTCTCACAGGCATGATGATCATAATCACTATGCCAAGGTCGTTCATGTTGAGCCCATCTACAAAATTGTTCATGTAGCATATCCCGAACAGGTTTGCTGGCAGGATGAAGTTAGAAAACCGGTCATACATCGCGCTAACCATGCTTCACCGGAAGCCATGATTGTCGGCGGTATTCTCGGTGGAGTGATTGGTCATGAACTGGGTAAAAACCACGATCAGGGCATCACGACGGTGGCCGGCGCGTTGATTGGCACCGCCATCGCAAGCGAAACCAATGCCCAGTATTACCGTACCGGTGAATACCGCATCGAACAGCGTCAACATTGCCGGATTGAAAATCAGTATCGCACCGAGCAGCAACTCAGAGGCTACCGTGTCACTTTCCGTTATAAAGGGGAGCTTTACACAACGCGCATGAAACACCACCCGGGAAAACATATCCCTGTTGATGTCCGCGCCGCACCTGTACACCGCATGTAAAAAAACATGTTTATAGCGTTTATATGCAACCGCCGGTTGCGGTACAACCGGCGGTTCCTGTTCAGGTTCTTGCTGCAGCTGCTCAGCAGCAATTTAAACGCACGAGGTTAACCGACCTTCTCCCATCCGCCATCAGTCAACCGGCGCACTTCATACTTTGCCCATTTGGCAAACTGCACCCGGGTAATCACCGCGCTGCTCGTTGATTGTTTTTGATCACTGACAACTTTGAATATGACTTTGTCCTTGATAGCATCGTAACTCGCGGATTCATCAACAATCTGTCTGATTTCCAGTTCATCACCCGTCATACCGTTGGAGTAGCAACGGCCGAGCCGGATTTCCGATGGCAACAGGTGCGACTTTTTGTAGTGATTCATTGCAAGATTAACCAGACGCGTCAAGTCTTCCTCACTCACATCAAAGTACAAATCCAGTTGTTTCATCGCGTCCTGAAGATCTTCCGATGTAAACATCGATACATTGTCTTCTTTCACCGCAGGAGTTTTTTCCAGTAACTTGGATAAATACACGGGATATCTGCGCCATTTGAAAGCAAAATTAATTATAATTGCCAGCAGTAAAAGCAGCAGCGCGTTAACAAGAATGGGCGTCACCACATATTCGTAACCCAGCGCGTGCAAATTCGGGCCGCCAATGACTGCCGCCAATGCCGTTGCTCCACCAGGCGGATGAATGCAACGCAAATAATACATAACCAGTATTGACCCACCGACGGCCAAAGCTGCCGCCAGCACAGGTTCCGCTATTATGGCTTTGGCGCAACTTACACCGACAATCGCTGAAATAACCTGACCGGCAACGAGCGACCAGGGTTGCGACACGCTGACATGAGGCAACGCGAACACCAGGATGGCGGACGCTCCCAATGAAGCTACGACGAAATAGGCATCGGACCCGAGATAATAGCTGCAAACGCTTATTGTAATAAGAATACCGGTAAACCCGCCCACCGCCGATACCCATTTCTCGGCATGGCTGGTGGTATTGGACTCGATACCGAGAAATTTCAATATTGCTTTCATGCTTTAACTGTTCAAATCTAGGTCTGGATTTATTAGTTTTAATAATAATAACTTTATAATAACGCGCCGCGCGTCATAATACTGCACGCAGCCTTTGCCAAACCCGGCAAAAACGGTATCATAGTGTATCTATTGGTTCAAAGATACCTGCGGGCGGTATTGGTATGACCGCCTGGAACAACCTGCTGATTTATCATATTTGATTTCGCTGTTTTCTAAATTTGAATTTATTGGTTTATTGTGCAGCTCATGTGAATACTTAATCTATTCCAAACTCATATCTCTTGCCGTCATAAGGTGATTCCCATGAGCGCCAGCCACAGTCCCAGCCAGTCATCAATAATTCACAGCGCGCATTTTCGAACGATGCAGCTGGCAATATTTCTGGTCGGCCTGTCAGCCATGATTGTTTCGGGCTGGTATTTGATTGAAGGCATGCTCCACTTTGCCGGTGATGACACATCCAAACGGATTTTTATTGCGGCGGGTGTTATATTCCAGATCACCGAATCCATTTGTTTTATCGCCGCCGCGGCGCTCAGCAACCGGCATTTTTACTGGCGGGTTTTGCTGCTGTTATTGGGATTTGTACTGTTTGCTTTCAGCATAACCGTGATGACTCTGGCGCAAAAAGCGACCCTTTATAGCGGCGAAGTTGAAACATCCGCATTGAACGAGCAAATAACGGGAATCAAATCGCAGATCGCCAGCCTGGATGAAATGATCGCCGCGTACCGGTTGAATGCGGAGAAACAAAGCCAGTCGATTTACGCCAACAGCCGGGAACTGGGTCAGGATTCACTTAACCGCGCGACAGAACTGGAAGAGAAAAAACGGGATTTGTCCGAAAAACTGTTTCTGCTCAGCAGTGCCCGCAAGCAGACATCCAGCGATTTTTTTCAGCAGCTTGAATCCATCGTTAACTACCCGGCCCTGCAGATGGAATTCTATTTTCTGGTATCACGTTCGTTGTTACTAGAGCTGTGTGGCATTTTACTCCTGTCATTTGCCGCCTATCTGAAATTACCAAGGCATGCCGCCGCCGAAGCTGAAGCATTAAGCAGCCAGGATCGCGCATGGCGCAATCCCTCAAACCAGCGCAAGCCGCTGTTCACAAGAAGTGAACAAAACGAATCCGGCGGTTCACTGGTCACCAGCGGCCATTGGGCCAGTTCACACATCCAGTCCCTGAAACGAAAAAACCAGTCACCTGAAAATTAATGATCTTCCGTGAATTCACAGACAACTCTGGAACAGCACCGGGTCGCAGTTATATCCTTACCGGTTAATGTGAGGATCCTATAAAGTGTTTAATCAAAAAAACCGCCTGGATTATGGTCCAAGCGGTTTTCCGGAACGATACAATTCGTGTTCTTGATATTGTCAGGCGGATTGCAATGAATATCCCCGCAGCGCCAGGGCAAAATCTTCCAATACCTTAATGCCGGTCTGTTCCGCCTGCGCACACCACTCCTGTAATTTGGCCAACCTTTTTCCCTGGTTTTCACTGGAGCGGTCCCAGATTTCCTTGAGTTTCTGTTTAAACTGATAGACCGTATCCAGCGCATTGCTCTGGGTTAAAGCTTCGTGCAAAATTGCTTTGGCTCGAATGTCCAGTTTGATATCTTCCCGGATCATAAAGTGTTTGGCTTTCTTGAACACCTTGCTCAGATATTCGCTGGCCTGTTGGCGTTCCTGCTGGATCACCGGAATAATCACTTTGCGTCCGTAAAGCGCCATCACATCCACCCGGTTACGCACCACAGCTTTTACGGTATCCAGATCAACTTTGACTTTGCTGGCGTCAAATTGCGCTTTTGGCGCCACAGTGCGTACCTTGCCCAACCGAAGCAGTTGCAGCACCTGAATATAGAACCAGCCGATATCAAACTCCCACCATTTGTTCGACAAGCGGGCGGATGCGGCATAAGCATGGTGATTGTTATGGAACTCCTCGCCGCCAATCAAAATACCGACCGGCATAATATTCCGGGCGGCATCCCTGGTTTCAAAATTGCGGTAACCCCAGTAATGACCGATGCCATTGATAACGCCGGCCGCCCAAAACGGGATCCACAACATTTGAACCGCGAACACAGTAATACCCAAAGCGCCAAACAGCAACACGTCAACCACCGCCATTATGGATATTCCCAAGTAAGGAAAACGGCTGTAGACGTTTCGTTCCAGCCAGTCGTTGGGTGTGCCGTGGCCGTAGTTGTTGAGGGTTTCTTCATTTTTTGCTTCGGCCCGGTATAATTCCGCGCCTTTCCACAACACAGTACTCAGGCCCCTGGTTTGCGGGCTATGCGGATCGTCCGGTGTTTCACATTTCGCGTGATGTTTACGGTGAATAGCCACCCATTGTTTGGTAACCATTCCCGTGGTAGCCCATAACCAGAAGCGGAAGAAATGACTGACAATCGGATGCAAATGAACTGAGCGGTGTGCCTGGTGACGATGTAAAAAGATTGTTACTCCGGCAATCGTAATATGGGTCATGATTAACAATGCAAATAACGTTTCGTACCATGTAAAATTTAATATTCCGTCTAACATGAAAATTCCTTGGTTGTGTTTTAAAGAATTCACGGCAACCATAGAAAAAGTGGACATCTTTTACAACAGTTGAAATGAATATGGATCTAACTCTACCTGATTTATCGGTCCTGCAAGTCTAAAATTAAGTGACGGTTTAGATAAAGCCCATTGGGACAGCATCTAGTTAAAGTCAATACAATCAGTCAGTTAACCTTGAGTATCGGCAGGTTTATCATAAAACCATATAGACATTACCAGAATAAGACAAGATCCTGTTACTACAGTTTCATATCATCGACAAGCAACTAAACGGAAGGCCATGCACTATCAATATAACATTACCTGTGTCGCGTTATGCAACCTCCGTCCTGGATACCTGCCATGAACAAAATTTTATCATGGCAAAACGCTGTAAAGGCGCTGCTTGGCTTCGTTATATCTGTTTATTCGTGTAACGTTTGTTCAGCCGAACAGGAAAATCGCTACAAGATCGAAAATCAATTCGTTAAATTCGGCCTTTCCGCCCGCACTCCGGAACAAATGGCGGCCTTTTACGAAGCTCGTGGCTTTCCAAAGCAGGCAATTGAGGCGGCAACACAACATTGCTTCATTACCGTTGGAATACGTAACATCAGTAAACACAAGATCTGGCTGGATCTGAACCGCTGGCGCATTTTCAATGAACAAGGCGCTGTCGCGCGCACCAACCGCGAACAATGGAAGCAGAAGTGGCAACAATTGAATGTACCACTGGCCAGTCAGGCTACTTTTAACTGGACCTTATTGCCGGAATCGCGCGACCTGCACCCCGATGAACCCGTGGGTGGCAATATCACCCTGACACCAACAGACATGCCGTTCACCGTTGAAGCGGTGTTCGCCACAGGGGACGATCAGCAGGGACAACCGTTCGTTGTAAAAATCGAGAATGTCCGCTGTTTAAAAGATGGTGAAATCAAATCATGACGATAAAGCAACTTTTGTCCTGCGTAATGATTCCGGTGTTGTTCGCCATTCCCGGCCCAATCATTGCCGGAACGAACATGCCGGAAGGCATCATTAAACTGGATGGGCGTAAAGCCCCTGAATTGAAGCTGGATGATCTGGACGGCAATAGCTATGATCTCGCGCAATCGCGCGGTAAATGGGTGTTTGTGCATTTCTGGGCGGCATGGTGCGGTCCCTGCCGGCGTGAAATGCCTACCGTTCAAACCCTGGCGGAACAACTCACCGGCAGTCCTATCGAAATCAGACTAGTCAATACGGCGGAAAACGACGACGTGGTATTCAGTTTTCTGGGTGTTGTGGCGCCGGAAATGCCTACGCTGATGGATCGCGACGGACTGGTCACGGAACGCTGGCAACCCCGCGGCTTGCCAGCCAGCTTTTTTGTCAGCCCGGCAGGAACGCTGGAATATATTGCTCTGGGCGGACGTCAATGGGATAAACCGGAGTTTCTGAATTTCGTCAAACAGCTTATCAAAAACAAAACCGTCCGGCACTCAAATTAAAACGGAAAACATTTACTGAACTTCTTTTGATAAAGCGGATTGTCAGAACAAAGGCTGATTAAGCTTGATCATTGGTAATTGAATAGTGTTGTCCGCATTGATGACGTTGTTAAAACTGGTTTCAAAATTAATTCCGCTGCGGTTTTCTGAATTGCCATCTATCACGATTGGCACGATATAGCTGGGCATCAAATACGCACCGCACGCCTCCGCCACTTCGCAAATCCTGCCGTCATTGTCCGAGTCGGCGCCGGCGCTGATAATATAACTTCCCGCACCCACGTTCCTGAAAGTGAATTGATACTCGCCATCGATTAATTGCGCGGCGACTTTCTGAACTATTATCTGGCTCACACTGTCTTTCAACAACGCGTAGTGAAAGCCAGCGTTGTCTGCAATATCTTCCACAAATACCTGCATCAATACCGGTACGTTGATCACGTTGACTGACGTGGTGATTGTTATCGTTGCCGAATAGGTTTGTGTTACGGCTGGCAATGTCTGCCGGTTTACCTGGACCACGTACCTGCCGATACCGTTGGCATCCACGGAAATTCCGGTGACGCTCAACCAGCCATTGGAATCACTATTGATCTGCAGCACCTGCAAATCACCATCGCCGGCATTGACGATGTTCAACTCCATGGACACGTCAATTGCGCCAAAATTCAGCGCCGCCGGTTGCACTTCAGCAAATGGCGGCCTTGGTTCCGCCGGCGCTTCGACGAGGTTGCGCGCCGCAATAACCGCTTTATAAGCATTCACCAGGCCATGGCCAAACTGATTATCCCTTCCGAGCGCGCCCAAATCGTCCGTAAGTTCACCATTTACCAGCAACTGATCATATTCGCCAGGCGTCAGGCTGCTGTTGACGGATTTCATCAGCGCTGCGACGCCGGCAATATGCGGTGACGCCATGGAAGTGCCTTGGTAAAATGCAAACCCGAGCTGGATCGATCCATTGGCATCGCTGCCCACCGTACTCAGAACACCATCGGTATACCCATCACCATTCACATCGGTTGAACTGCCGCCCGGCGCGGCGATATCAATGGTATTGCCAAAGTTGGAATACGGCGCCAGCGAATTGCGAATGGTTACCGCGCTGACCGACACCACGCCATCCAGCGAGGCGGGATAGTTCAAACCGCTTGATGTTTCATTCCCCGCGGCCGCAACGACGATCACACCTGCCTCGCGCGCAAGGCGGAAGGCCTCCGGAGGCGTGATGGAGTTGGTGGGGCCACCCAGACTCAGGTTAATCACATCCGCTTTGCGGGCAGGCACTGTACCGGAATCATTCGGTAATTGCGCCGCAAAACGCACGGCCTGTTCGATATCATAGTCGGTACCGCCGAAGCGGCCCAGGGCGCGCAAAGGCATCACCCTTGCTTCCCAGGCCACCCCGGCGACACCATTTGAGTTGTTAGACGCAGCCGCTATGGTGCCACTGACATGCGTGCCATGAAAGCTGCTGTTGCCATTGGTGTCATCGCCCACATCAAAAGGATCATTATCTATTCCGTCGCCATCGCCGGCGTTATCCGGGTCCCGGATAAAATCATAACCCGGCGCCAATTGTCCCTGCAGATCGGGATGATTCGTCAGTACACCGGTATCAATGACTGCCACAACCACATTGTTGCTGCCCGTGGTTACGTCCCAGGCTTGCGGTAAATCGATCTGCGGATAATGCCATTGATAGTTGTAATACTCGTCATTCGGTATCAGGAATGGTTTGCGGATATAGTTGAGCCTGGCGGAAACTATATCAGGGCGCTTGCGCAGCGCTTTGACGATTTCAATGGTATCAAGTTTCAGCTGTTCCTTGCTGTCAGCGGTTTTTATGCTGCGTTGAATGCCCATCGCCGAAAAGGCATTGTTCAGGTTATTACCCGATCCCAGTTTCAACAAAAGATTTCTGGAAACATGTCCGGCCTTATATTCAAGACCTAATAAACTCGCGGCTGTTATTGCGCTGGCCCCGGTGGCGGTTTGCGGTCTGGAAGCATTGTCACCGGATTTGTATTCGACAATCACCTCACCCGGTACGAACTCCTGATCAACGCTGATTGCCGCGCCTGATGCGGATTGTTGTTGACCGGACAATCCAAGAGTCAGGACATAGCGGGATGCGCCGGACAGCGCGGAGACTTTCAGGTAATAAATACCGTCCGCATTCACATTAATTACATCCGTCTGGCTGTCCGCATTGGTATGCAAAACCACATCGCCGTTTTCATCCAGCAGAAACAGAGCAACTCGGTTAGCTGCCGGATCGAAGTCCGCCACGGTGACGGTAATCGACTGGTTGGCAAACAATTGCGCAATGTAATAATCATCGGCGTCTCCCGCTGCGAAGGAACGGCCGGCCCGGCCGAAGCCGGAAAGGTTGACGTAACCGCCAAGCGTTGCGGGGTTTGTAATGGTTTGCGCTTCGGCGAGACTATTGTTGGCCCGGTAAGGCGAGTTGGGATCATTGACGTCGCTATCAATTGCCGATCCTGGCGCAATAGAGATACTTCCGCTGAGAACTACAGCGACGTTAGTGTTGTTATCGTTATTGTCATTGCCGGTAGTGTTGGCAGGTGGTATATCATTGTCCCTGCTTACATCACAGGCTACAAGAACCACGCTGATCAATGTTACAAATATGAAGCGTACAATCTGGTTTCCACGTGTAAATCGATATGTCATTGTCATTACCGCCCTTGCATGACATTCAAAGTACATGGGGTCGCCATTGATACGGCGCACCACCATGTAAATTATTTCATTCTCCAACAAAGCAGCCGGCGGTATTGTGAACCATGTCCCATACGAACCGTGCTTCAGCAACACTTTGGCGCGGTGTTCTGTGGCTTATTGCCTTCAAACACCGGGGTTTCCGCTTCCAAGACTTTGTGCCGAACGTCACTTTTTACTTCGCAGATCTTTTTTATTACTGGTAAAAGCCTTTATCGTACAAGTCTTTCATAGTGATTGGATTGTTCCAGTCAGTATGTGAGGTTGACTGGATAATCAACACCGTATAGCCATACTTTTTCTGATTGTGCGCAAACACCTGTGATGACTGCCGTGTGTCGGCGACTTTTATGGGAGTAGTATTCATGATCCGCCCCCTCGTCATGAATGCATATTAGTATGCGGGACAGAAAGTCCCGGGTTATTTGAACTTCCAGTGCCCTTGACCACGTATTAAATTCAGGCACAAATTCACTATACCATCACTTCGTAAGTGTTCCTAGAATTTTTTACGTACGTAATATTGTGTGACATTTGTGGCGATGGAACGCGCTGATAACAAGATGTTGATGGCGGTTATTTATATTAAGTTATGTTTAAGTCTATTCATGCAATTCAAAAAAGATGATTAATAAGTGGTATCGGATTGTTATTCCAATCCGGAGTTTATTGTCATCTGAACACCGAGCAGTCATTACCTGGTTTATCGAATCGACAGCCTCTGACAGTCAGTCAGATATTGCCAACGATGTACATGCGCTCAATTGAACTGATTGGTATCGTCAATCATTACCTGCACCAGGGAAAAAGCTGACATCTCATGCAGAGTCCGCGCCCTTCGGGAAGCTGTTGATTGTCTGCATAACGATTGATAGAGCAATGACAGATAATCTTTCAACGCGTTACACTTTGTTATGTGACGAAACGGCAAGTCATGCGTTATTAAATTGATAAGTATTATTTGCGGCGCTGCGCATGGGAACAAACATCCGGTGTTTATCGCGGAATATGCCAAATTTAGTAAGTGTCATGCGGGAATAAAACGGAAATAAAACGTAGTATATACAACCACTACCTTTAATAACATTGTCAATTAATAACATTGTCAATTAATAACATTGTCAATTAATAACATTGTCAATGGTTATCAATGGCTTAAGGCGCCGGTGCGGTGGCCGGAAGTGGTTTGCTAAGGAAGCTCTGATTAATTATAAAATGCCCCTCCCTTTTAGGGAGGTGGTTAGGGGGAGGGTAAAAGTTTCACATGCTTACACCCTCACCCTGGCCCTCTACCTGAAGGTAAAAGGAAATAATCCGAGGTTCCATAATATTTAGTCGACATTTATAATGTTTGTAATTTCCCGCTTTTAATAGCAGTGCATGAATACTGCCGCATTTACCTGACCGTTCTAATGTGGCACATAAATACAAAAAGTGATCATAACGACGTTGGGGGCAATTGATGTACGGGGCGCTGGTTTTCCATTTTCATGCATAATTATGAATTAAATTCAGGGATTATTAACCGGACCAGGAATAACCTTGTTCTTGGTTTTGCATCCGTCATTGGATTAATGGCATTCCTTGTCATGTTCAGATCCCATCAGCTGGAAGTTGCCAAAGACCACGTCGATCTTATAGCCAAAAACCACCTCACAAAAATCAATCTTGTCGTTGAAATGCGGTCCGCCGCGCATGAAAGAACCCTCGCACTGCAGCGCATGTTACTGCAACCGGATCCTTTTATCCGCGATGAAGAATGGATCCGCTTCAACCGTTTTGGCGCTGAATTTGCCCGCGCGCGCCTTAACATACTGTCAATGAACCTCAACGAAGAAGAAAAAAAATTACTCGACTATCAGGGAATTGTCACCAGGAATGCGCTGGATTCGCAAAAACGCGTGGTCGAGTTGATTGAAAAAGAACAGTTCATGCAGGCACGTGAAGTACTGCTTAGAAGCGTTATCCCGGCGAAGGAGCAGGTAATCAACCAACTGAATACTTTCTATCATTATCAGGGAAAAGAAGCTGAAAAAATTGCACGCGACGCCGGTGAACTCTACAAGGAAATGCGATTCCTGCTGATTATTGTTTCTTTAATTGCGTGCACTCTCGGAATCGCGATTGCGGCTTTTGTTATCCGCCGCACGACGCTCTGGGAAAAAGCATTGTCAAACGCTTTCGACCACATCCAGAAACAAAATGCCGAGAAGACCCAACTGCTGGCGGATGTGATCGATGAGTACCGTTCGCCGCTGAATATCCTGTTAAAATACAGCGGCGCGATCGCCAAAAATGCCAATAAGCGAAAACCTGACAACAAGGAATTCCTTTCAGACATTGTCACACTGCAACATGCGTGTGAACATCTCAACGGCCTG
>JAKEGK010000181.1 GCA_022627515.1 Gammaproteobacteria bacterium | reverse complement strand
TGCCGCCATCGAGCCTACATGGAGGTTTTTACGGCGGAGGTTTTTACGGCGTGTCTTGCCAGACGCCTCCGCTTCCCGTGCGGGATTGTTCATTAACATAAATTAAAGTAACAAAGTAGAATTATTATTCGATATTTAAGCCTGGCAATAAATTCAGGTTAAGGCCGTGCTGCCGGAATAACTGCACACAATCTGACGTCGGCCACCGGATGCCGCCGATCGGAAAAAACAATTCCAAATTTCACCGCAAGACAACAAGGAGAGGTGTCTAACGATGGTCACTACATCACGTATTGCGTCGGGCTTTGATATTGAATTGCAGTTGG
Source organism: Gammaproteobacteria bacterium (assembly GCA_022627515.1). Taxonomy (GTDB): domain Bacteria; phylum Pseudomonadota; class Gammaproteobacteria; order SZUA-152; family SZUA-152; genus JAKEGK01. The sequence goes on along the minus strand of JAKEGK010000181.1, from coordinate 7,534 downwards.
GAGGCCGTTGGTTTTTTACTGCTATCAATCTTTTGAATGAACACGGTCTCCTGGCGCCACCCGGACTTCCCGTTATTATCTCCAATGTTCAGATCAGCTTTGAAACGGGATGGGATTTGCAGATTGATATCATTGGATTTCCGGAACCGATTTTTGCCCGGGCAATCCTCAACGAGGCAGGCACCGAACTGATACTCACCACCAGCATGCCGGGGGTGCCCGAACGCAGGATTCCCTTTGGAGCTCTGAAAGACCTGGCCGCGCCACCCGTGCTGGTGAAACTGCAAGGTGACGCGGAACACGAACCTGTGTTGGCAGTGCTTGCTAACCTTAATATCCAGGCGGGACCTCAAAATGAAGATCCATCGCCGGAAGGAGAATTCTTGGCCCGTGGCAACGCGGATAATGCACAATCGTTTTTGCCGTTGGGTGAAGACATCGCGTTTGGGATGGCCAGGGAAACATTTTCGCGATTCGCCAACAATATCTGGCATACAAACCTCAGAGCGGAAGATGGCACGCATCCGCTGCCTGATGCAGAGAATAAAAAAGGCGCGTGGTCGCGGGTAACCATGGCGCCTGAAAATGGAAGAATAAGACTGAAACTGGAAGGAGACATACCGGTCGACTCGCCCCTTATCGATATGATTCCCGATCCGCACGTTACCATAACCCTGTTGCTTATACCCACGGTGATTGATGGCAAGTTAAGTTTCAGCATAGAAACTGAAACGGATGTGGACACCGGCCTGCTCGGTGACATTTTTGGCGGTATTGCCGGAGGTATCCTCGGCGGTATCGTCGGCTTTGTGGTGGGATTGTTTACCGGAGGAATACTTGCCGCCGTACTGATAGGGGCGGGAATAGGATTTGTGGCCGGTATTATCGTTATTGAGATAGCGGAAGTCGTTGTTGAGGGCATCGTACAGAAGGAGATCAAAGCCAAAATTGACGGCGAAAATCTTCCTGATATCCATTGCTGCAAAGATGGCATTGCGCAGATCGCCACGCCGCCCAGTGGTGGTTTCAATTTATCGGTATTGGATGCCATTCCTTCGTCCATAGCCATCTTCTCTGAAAATCCGGAGGATGAACTGCTTTACAAACGAAGTTTGCTGGTTACTTCCATCTATGAAGATCTGGTAGTGAACGCCAGCGGTTTTGGCGTTGCGGGTTCTAGTGGAACGGCGGAGAAGTATCAGCCGGAAATTGTCTCGCTTGCTGGTGTGAGATATGCAGGTGAAACACTGGCTTCGCTCACCTACGAACGCGATGACGGAGAGCAGCAGGAATTGTCTATCCAGGATGTATTTGCCCGCGCGGCCTCCGCGGAGTTGAAGGCGCCATTTAAGATCCTGCAGGAGCCTGAAGACGCAAGCCTGCGTATACCTGAGGGACAACTCGCTTGCGTTTGCTTGAAGCCTGTGGCCATACAACAGGAAGACACTGTAGTGCAGGTCATAGAATTTGAAAATGGCATTCGCATCAGAGTTGCTGATGCCGTTGCGCTGCAGGATGCAGCAGCCATCATCGTGAAAGGCTACCAGTTAATACATCCCCGCGACTACAATGCCTATTACCGTGCCAAGGCGGATTTTTTTGAGGACAACAACTTCGAGAGCCTGCCAAAATTTTAAAGATGAGTTGCATACCATAAATCAGGGCTTGCCGCGGTCTGCAATCTCCTCCTGAAATTCCCAGCTCAAGGTCAGCGGTTCAATCAGGGACATTGTCAATAGCGAAGGTAAAGCGCCTGACGTCTTATTTGCGGGGAGTTAAGGAGTAACAGATGAATATCTGAGGAATCATTGCTCTCTACCACGGTTTTTTCGATTTGCAGGGCTTTGGCGGCGTAGTAAAAGAGAAACAAGTATAAGTATGTGCTTAAGATTATTAAACTTTTACGTGTTTTAATCGATACTGTAACAAGGATTATACTGTTAAAGCGAGCGATTCATTATGCACCTTATCCTCTCATTTATGGCAAAAAAGCGCTCTGTATTCACCAGGATATACATATATTCTGTCTTGATTTTATGTAGCCTTTCCGGTACAGCCGGCGCGGACATCGTTGAAATAAAATATACTAATGATCTGGAAATCAGCGCACAGTACCTTCCCGGCGATCTAAACAAACCCGCCGTCCTGTTGCTGCATGGATTTTTACAGACACCGGATTTTTTCACCGTGCAACGTTTAATGGAATATTTGTCCTCAGAGGGATATCCGGTATTGGCGCCGACTTTATCTCTGGGGATCAACAAACGAAGGAAGGGTTTGTCGTGTGATGCGATTCATACCCACCATATGCGGGACGACCTCGGCGAAATTAACTTCTGGATTGAATGGCTGGCAAAAAAAGGACATAAGCAGAGTATTCTGGTTGGCCACAGTTATGGAAGTCTGCAGTTGCTGGTATATATGGCGCAAAACCGGAAGCATGGTATTGATATCACTAAAGTCATTGGCACAAGTCTTGTTGATATTGATTATTCAGTCGGTGAAAAATTCAATCGTTCACAGGTGGAACAGGCAAACGCAATGGTTGCCCAGAAAAATAATTCGCTTGGCACTTTTCAGGTCAGCTATTGCAAAAAATTTATTACGCCACCCGATGTGTTTTTGTCTTACGCGGATTGGGGTGGGCAAAAAATCAGGAGCCTGTTAAGTAAAATTCATACACCTGTACATATCATCCTGGGATCGAAGGATGAACGCATGGACCAGAAGTGGCCCGATATTTTAAAAAAGGCGAACGCCCGGGTAACACTGATTGAAGGCGCCAACCATTTTTTCGATGACCGGTTCGAATTCGATCTTGCTGATGCATTATTGTCAATCATTAAAGACAGCCAGGACTGACCGATCACGCCGATATGATCCGGAAACTGCAAAAGTCCTTATTTCCGCTTTCGATTTCTCACTATAGTATCGGGCTCACGGTTATCACCCTGGCGCTGGTTGGCTGCCTGGTTTTATTTGCGAACCAGAAAGTTCAGGCGCTTAACAACGAGGCGAACCGTAAAAATGCCGATCTTGCCAGCCAGGAGCTTAATTACGCCATAGAGCAGAGTGTTCTCGCGGCAGCCCGCATTGCTGACAGTTTCGCGCACTGGGAAGAAACCCTGCAACAGCTCGCCAATCCTGTTTATTACAATTTTTGGCGCACCAACCGGGCCATGGAAGCAAATTTTCTGCAGGATTATTTTACCGGCCTGGAACTCTACGGCATAGACGGTGAGCCGCTGGGCAGGCAAACCAATATCCCGGCTATACCGAAAATAAACAACAATCTCTCAGGCGCATTTTTCGCGGCGCATAACAACCGGATATCTTTGTTTTACGTCAGCGATATTACTCGCGATGGTAATCCTGACAATGTATACGGCCATGTTGTTGTAGATGTGGATTTCAATAATGTTCTGAACAAAGTGCAGAAATTCAATCAGCTGGACTACACCAATTTACGGATTACGCTGGACACAAATAATCTGGTGCCGGTAAATGACATCAAGCAGTATTTTCATTACAACATTTCTCCCAATGAGGAATATATCGGCCTGAATAGCCTGTTGTCTGATACTTTGCTGCAACTGGCGTTTATCAGTGTGATTTCCATCGTTGGCTTTTTATATATCATTATTACCCTCACCGGGAAACCTCTTGCCGCGCTTTCGTTGCAGATTGATGCGTTAAACAATGGCGATTACAGTTTGTTGCAACAGAATTGTTCCGGTTTCCGGCTGGTTATGGAATTTAACAAATTGCGGCAGTCACTCAATGACTACCTGCGCCAACTGGAGAAGCTGGAACAGGTCGCAGCGGGAGATCTGGACGCGGCGGTCATCCAGGACAAGGATAAGGAAGTGTCCGGCCTGATGCAGTCGTTTAACAGCATTGTTACCCAGTTAAAGCAGACGATGGAGGAAAAAGACCGCGTATCTCTCCAACTGCGCGAACAAGCCGATGATCTACGGCATGCCAGTGAACAGGCAATGCTGGCAACCCAAACGAAAAGCGCATTTCTTGCAAACATGAGCCATGAAATCAGAACACCGTTGACTGCTATCATTGGTTTTGCTGAAACGTCGCTTGATGACGATCAGACAATGTCGGAACGCATGGAAGCCCTGCACACCATTGTAAAAAGCGGCCGGCATCTATTGCAGGTTATCAATGACATTCTTGACTTGTCCAAGGTTGAAGCTAACAAGCTGGACATTGAAATAACACCGGTATCTCTGTTCCAGATTGTTGCAGATGTGGAATCATTGGTAAAATTCCACGCCATCGAAAAAGATATTGAATTTGCGGTAAGTTATACACTGCCTTTACCCTTGCGAATAGCAACCGACCCCATGCGGCTCAAGCAAATAATCCTGAATTTATGTAATAACGCGATCAAGTTTACCAGTGTTGGCCATGTGCATCTGAATGTCCGTAGCGATCTGGTCGACCGGACGTTGATCTTTGAAGTGCTGGATACCGGCATTGGATTGAGCGAACTACAGATTGATAACATTTTCAAACCATTCACACAGGCGGACGTATCCACCTCGCGAAAGTATGGGGGCACCGGCCTGGGATTGTCGCTTTCGAAATCATTGTGTGAAATGCTTGGTGGTAAAATCAGTGTTAAAAGCAAACCTGATGTTGGCAGTAAATTTACAGTTGTGATTCCTGTCGGCGAAACAGGACCGGGTGAGTTTATTCACGATGTGTCTCAGATTCCCAGGACCATTGAATCACAGGCTAATAACCGCAATTTTTCATTACTGCACGGCAGCGTGCTGGCTGTTGATGACGTTCCGGAAAACCAGAAACTCCTCAGAGTGTACCTTAAGAAAATGGGCCTGCAAGTAACATTGGCGGATAATGGTTTTAAAGCCATAGAACTCGCCAGGGCGCATCCTTTTGATCTGATCCTGATGGATATACAAATGCCTGTTGTTGACGGCATGGAAGCCACGTCAACATTACGGTCTGAAGGAATATCCACGCCTATAATTGCCATCACTGCCAACGCGCTGAAAGAAGACCGGGATCGTTATCTCAGATCAGGGTTCGATGGTTACATCACAAAGCCCGTCAACCGGCATGATCTTTATGAGATATTGAAAAAACACCTCAAGCAGGATTCGCGGCAACAGCAGTCAATGACGCCGATTCTCTCTGTGCTTGATGATGAAGAAGGCGAGTTTACGGATCTTGTTGAAAAATTTGTTAAAACTTTGCCAGACCAGTTCCGCAGAATCAAAAAGGCGTTTAATGACAACGACTGGAAGCAACTCAAGTCTTTGCTGCATGAAACAAAAGGCACCAGCGGAAACATGGGATTCCCCTCGCTTATGCTCTGTGTCACCAACATCGAATCAATCATCGAAGCAAATAATTTCGCTAACCTTGAAAGCGCCATCGGCGAACTGGAATCCCTTTGCCGCCGAATTGCTCATGCGAACTGGAAAGAATCGGCTTAAACTGAATCGCAAGATACAGTATAGCCGCATTTCTAATGGACGATTCCGTGCCGCGATGGTAACTCCAGCCCATATAACAACGACAACTTGAAAAAATAACAATAGCGGAAGAGATCAGGCATCCATGGCTTTGCCTGTGGGTGGAATTGCTGAAAAAGCCGTTCAAAAAAGACTCTTTGGTTGAAAACCCTGCCCCGGTACCGCTTTGCACGGGAGGGGCGGGGTAATTTGTATGATGTTACATTATCGATCCGGCGTTATACATACCGATAGAAAAGCGCGGTGCAGCGGATTTTCGTGCTGGATCATTTCTTTCCGAAATGATCTGACGCGACGGCATCACCGAAAAGGATTTCCACATCCGCGCCATCGCGCACGTTGAACTCCGTAGGACTGACTCTTTGTTTTGACACATCAATGGCGCCGGCGCTTTGGGTAATGTTAGCGACGGTGTGTGTGGCGGCGGTGAATAACAGTATTTCCTGACGGTACGTAAGCGGAATTTCCGGCACGGTGATTTCGGCGTTCCACGCGATTTCACCGCGGGCATTGGCGTAGGTTGCCGCGAAAACATCGCACGTCAATAGCAGGCCACTGAGTAACAGCATTGATTTGTTCATGTTCTGTCCCCTAAGTTTAGTTGTTGGAACAGGCTGATATTGATTTTGAGAATCCCGTCCTTGTAGTCAGCCAAATAGGTTAAACAGCCGAGTGGTAAGTCTAAAGCGGGTTGTGAACATGAACATTATTACTTGCTTAAAAGAGGGGGCAATACCTCTACAACAAAAGGTGTTGTACACAGAATGGCTAGCAAATTGAGCTAAGAGTACAGAGTGAATATTCCCGGAAACCAAAGCGAGAAACTAAGTGGCAAAATTAAGGCGTGAAACTAAAGGGGCGAAACCGCTTTGTTAACCGGTGTGAGTTGCAGATGCTTAACCTGACGTTCATTAAATATTTTCAAAGAACTAACCGTATGGTTTAGAAAATCAGCTATGTACAAAATACAAGCATACATCATTTTGGCAGGTCAAACGATCACACAATATAATGATAGAACATACGGTGAAACAACTTCTCTTATGTCTGCTTCATAGAAAACTTATGTCTTAATGCCTGGACAGTCGACATACCACTTACCACAATCACAAAGTGGAAGGTTATAATTAAATTCAATATAATCTTGCTGGACTGTCAACCGCGCTTCTTCGGGTTGCGGTGGCTTTGACCGAATACCAATAGTTAGATCAAATACACGGATAGTGTTGGAGGAAACTATGATAACTTACCCACGGCTGGATAGTCTCTGGATCCGCGCATCATCAAAAGGCAATATAAAAGATGTAGATCAATATCTCGCCGGCATTTGGCTTGATCATTATGACAGGTTGGTGGGCTCTGCTCCCACCGAGGTCGTCGAGGTTAGCACGTCAGGATTCTCTTACCTTTTCGACATCGCCCAGGAGCGCTTGATCGCAGCCTGGGGAATCAGCAAGGGAAAAAATCATCAGCTTCGCGATAAGTCGAGAATGAAAGGGCATCCGTTGAGCGCCGGGAATAAATATCACCGGGGCCATGCCATTCCTCACACACTGGGAGGGGGTACGGATATTAATCTCGTGGCTCAAAACGGCTCAGTAAACATAGGACCATTTCGAGAACTGGAAAAAAAAGCGGTAAGCACTCCCGGATCTTTATATTTTACCTACTGGGAATATCAAAAACTAAATAGTCAAACGCCCACCGGGGTGCAACAAGGTCTGCTTTGTCCGGGCCAAAGCGCGGAGTTTAAGTGGCACCCGAATTAAGGCGTTGGCTAACGGGAAAATCGCTATCTGGTAAAAGCGGTCAAGTCTGTGGAAAAGCTTGTTCCGTGGTTTCGCTGCGCCAGATAAAGGGATGTCCATAAAACTTTACCCTGGAAATTATTCATAAGTCAATTCATGAAAACAAATCATAAAGATACGATAACAGCATGTTTTTATATAATGGTGGTGTTGGGGTTTTTTACAAGTGTTGGTTGTGCAATTGAAAATCCGCTTGAAGGCGCCGTTATG
>JAKEGK010000180.1 GCA_022627515.1 Gammaproteobacteria bacterium | reverse complement strand
TATCAGTTAATCGTCCCCGCACGGCGCGTCTGAATAGCGCCATTTGCGAAGTTGCAAGCTCATCACTAACAATTCCATTTTCAGTAACTCGTCCTAATGTCGGTAACAAGCTCCAGTCATGTCGACGATGGCCACGAAATATATACTGCACTCCTGGTTTGTTAAAAAAACCATCCTCGAGCAAATCGGCAAACTCTCGCCAATCATTCAACTTAGTAACAGGAATGCGGCCACTTATTGGATCTGCCATCACCACAAAGCGTGGTGATGAAGCATGCCAACTTGGGATTTTTTCGAAATATTTTTCTTCCATATTTATTTACTTATGCTGCTTCTACATACAAGTCGCCGGAGAGGAGTTTTGGGAGTAGCACATCGCGCAATGAAGCAAGGAACTGTGACTGCTGAGCATTTGTACGCATTAAATTACGCAAATGCTCTATGATCCGGTCAAAAGCTGCTGCAACCTCCGCATTAAACACAACGGGTAGGCGATAAACGTTGTCCCGGTTAAGTCCCGGCACCGCTGCGTCAGTATTCATGCGATCAAGTCCAAGGGTCTGTAATAGGTAGAAGCAGAAAGTTAAAGGAGTGTTTGTTCTCACGTAGAACACCGTGTCGATTGGAAAGAACGCCCGATCTTCCCAATACAGGCTACCAACTGTTCCTTTTCTACCAACGATTATGCCGGGTCCATCTACTAACGATTTATTATGGCTGCCTGTCACTCCACCTGATCCGTAAACCGGCACAGCACCGTGTAAACGATCAGTTGATTTCAACGCTTTTCCATAAGCAAGTTCCATAATGTCATCTATACGTTTCTGTTCCCACCCCTTCGGTATCACCCCCAGTTCTGATTCCATTAACTCATCCGGAAAAAGCGCGGCGGTGGCGGTGAGTTGTTTTAGTTGTTCGGGGTTTAACTGATCTAACTCTTCATCGCTCTTGCCGCTGATGGCGCGCATGGCGGCGCGGTTCATGACGTCGGCCAGGCTATTTGCGTTTTGTGCGTTATCACTCTCTTCGGCGTAACAGGTGGGTGAGCTGGTGTCGACGGTTTCGTTCTCGGCTTGCCAGCGTTTTTTGGCGGCTATTTTGGCTTTGACGGGTTCGAAGTCGACGAACCAGGATTTGAAGATGGCCTGGGCGATTTGTTCGAGGGTTTGGTTGATTTGGCGGTTGAGTTCGATTTTGTCGTCAAGCTCACCAATAATTTTTCCGATTCTTTCTTCAATTTCAGGATCAAATCTTGGTATTTCTAAATTGTTTATAGCTTTAAGGCTTAATGTTTTCTGCGTACTTCCAACAACAGAAGACTCGATTTGGTTTTTTATTTGAGGCGAATTTAATGTGGCGTATAAATAACGAGGATTTATCTTTGGAATAATTACAGAAGTATTTTGACCTAGACAGAAGTTTGTGTCTTCGACTAACGCAGTTATTCCGTAACTTCCAACTCGTGTAATAACTATGTCGTTATAACTTGGTTTATAACGGCGTGAAAATTCTTCAAATACTTCATCACTAACTCTAAAAGTATCATCAAGTTTTAAGCGCCCATATTTTACATCGGTGCAGCGCACCATCGGTTTCCCAACATCCGAATATTTCGGAGTTTTATGCAGTGAATCTACGACGCCTGCAATTTCGCTGAGCTTGCTGAAATCAGACATCGTAGCCCAATCCCGCCAGATTCTTTTTGATCTCCGCTTCCAGCTTGTCGCTTTGTTCAAACTGTTCTTTCAATTGCGCAGTGAGTCGCGCCATTTTGTCTGCAAATTCTTCGCCGTCGCCTTCTACTTCAGCAGCGCCGACGTAGCGGCCGGGGGTGAGGACGTAGTCGTGCCCTTTAATTTTTTCTAACGTTGCTGAGCAACAAAATGCAGCTACATCTTCGTAACCTTCGCCCGTTTTCCAGTTATGAAAGGTGTCGGCGATTTTTTTAATATCTTCCGGCGTGAAGTCGCGGAGAACGCGGTCTTTCATGTAGCCGAGGTTGCGGGCGTCGATGAAGAGGACTTCGCCGGTTCGATCTCGAAAACCTGGATTCCGGCCTTCGCCGGAATGACGAGAGGAAGGTGCAGAATGAGCGCCACCTTTTTTATTTTTGGTGAGAAACCAAATGCACGCGGGGATTTGGGTGTTGGTAAACAGTTGGCCAGGGAGCGCGACCATGCATTCGATGCGGTCCTCTTCCAATAATCGTTTGCGGATTTCGCCTTCGTTGTTGGTGTTGGAGCTCATGGAGCCGTTGGCGAGCAGCAGGCCCATGCTGCCGTTGGGCGCCAGGTGGTAGAGCATGTGTTGCATCCAGGCGAAGTTGGCGTTGCCGGCGGGCGGGATGCCGTATTGCCAGCGGGGGTCGTCGTCTTTAACACCGGTGTTCCACTCTTTCATGTTGAAGGGTGGATTGGCCATGACGAAGTCTGCGCGCAGGTCGGGGTGTTTGTCGTTGCTGAAGGTGTTGGCCGGTTCGCCGCCGAAGTTGAAGTCGATGCCGCGGATGGCCATGTTCATCGCCGCCAGGCGCCAGGTGGTGGGGTTGGATTCCTGGCCGTATACGGAAATGTTGCCCAGTTTACCTTTATGCTCCTCGATAAACTTTTCACTGGAGACGAAGAATCCGCCGGAGCCCATGGCGGGGTCGTAGACACGGCCTTTGTAGGGTTGCAGCATTTCGACGATGAGGGTGACGATGGCCTTGGGGGTGTAATACTGGCCGCCCTTTTTGCCTTCACTCAGGGCGAATTGGCCGAGGAAGTATTCGTAGACATGGCCGAGGATGTCTTTGGCGTGCAGCGTTTTATGCTGGAACGGGATCTCGGCGATTTTGTCGATGAGCTGGCCGAGGATGTTGGGGTCTATCTGGCGGCGGGCGTAGTTTTTATCGAGCACGTTTTTGAGTTTGGGGTTTTCCTTTTCGATTTCTTCCAGGGCGTCGTCGATGAGTTTGCCGATGCTGGTGAATTTGTAGGTGACCTTCTTGCCGTTCCTGATTTCGATTTCGGTGCCCGGCGCGACCTTGGCGTTATTTTGCAGATTCTCCCAACGGGCTAAGGCAGGCACCCAGAAGACGTTTTTCTCGGTGTAGTAGTCGCGGATTTCCAGCTCATCATGGATGGTGGCTTCGTATTCTTTGTCTGATTTGTAGTTTGCCCTTAATACACCATAGTCGTGTTTTTCATCACGCAGCATGGCCTCAATTTCGAGCTTACGCTCGACAAAGGCGTCGGAGACATACTTGAGGAAGATCAGGCCTAGTACGACGTGCTTGTATTCGGCGGCGTCGATGTTGGAGCGCAGCCTGTCAGCAGCATTCCAGAGCTTTTTGTCGAGGTTATTGAGGAATTGCTGTTCTTCTTGTTTCACAGTATGTCCTGTAGTTTTTATCTTTATTGGGGGAGGTCTATTGATCCACGCACCCAAATCCTTTCCCGTAAGGATAGGCCACTGCTTAACAGTATTCACTGAAAACAGCGCTGCCTGCCGGGCCTGGTAATTCTTTTTGCGAGTCTCCCAGGGCAAGTCCGTATCGGTCCGCCCGTTGCCGGCCACCTATGCGGTCTTAGGACCAAAGTAATTCACAGCCTTGCCTGTCATCGGAGCGTTCCGATTTATACTTATATCTGTTTGCGCGAGCGGCAGGCCGTAGGCCATTTTGACCAGTTTGGCGGGGCGGGGCAAGGTTGAATGTGGCTCTGGTGCAAGGAAAAGGGAAGGACGGTTCATGGCGCTGGAACGAGATGCTGGCGAATGGTTTTCGAGGGTGAATCGCATGAAACGCGGGGTAATCGATAATCTGTACGACGGTTGGCGTGTGGCGGGGTTGTTATGACCTGCCTGTGGACCGGCCAGACCAGTTGCCATGATGCGGAGGGGCGGGTGATGCCTAGCACGGGCAGCGGTTAGGATGCGGAGTTCCGGGCCGGTGTGCCCTGGCCGGCGCCTATAGCCCGGCCTTGCCGCTGAGTCATCCGTTTGTTGACGTGCGCAAGGTGTATTGGTCCTCCACCACCAGTCTTTATGAACCTGACTGGGCCTGGGCGCTGTATCTGCACAAGGGCGCGGTGGGCGTGGGCCAGAAAAGCCAGGAGCGGTTAAATGTGTGGGTGGTGGGTTAAATATAAGAACGCTGCACGGTAATTTTACTACCGGCCTGACCAGCCCAGGCTAATGACTTCTCTTATCCTATCCGCACGAATTTTTAAAAAACAATTGATAACAATAAGTTACCAATTTTCTATCAAGCGGCGGAAATTAATAATTTACAGATACTTGCAAATAATGGAAGTTACTGTAAATTTATTGCATGACACCGCTAATCCAACAGATTATCAAATCCGGCCAGGTTGACCGGCCGCTATCCTCAAGCCAACTCGAGCGCCTGTTGGGAGGCAGTGATGCCCGCCGCTATGGCCAGGTCAATCGCGCCCTCAAGGCGGGGGAGTTAATCAAACCGCGACGGGGGCTGTATGTCCTGAATCCGCTTTATCGAAAACACCCTCTGCACCCTTTTGTTCTGGCTCAGCAGATCATGCCGGGCAGTTATGTCTCTGCCGAATCGGCATTAGGCTTTCATGGCTGGATTCCAGAATCGGTACACACGGTGTTGAGCATGACCCATGGGGGCAAGTCAGTGACGTACGAGAACACGCAACTGGGAAAGTTTGAGTTCCGGCGCATGACGACTAACACCGGTTATTTCCTGCAATCGGTCGCGAGGCATGAGCTGCAGCAGCAGGTGGCGTTGGTTGCCGAACCGCTCAGGGCATTAATGGACCTGGTGTATTTGCGCAAGCTTACGTGGCGAGGACTGGATTTTTTAACGAGCGGCATGCGCATCGATGAACAGCAGCTGCGTACGGTAACCCCGTTGGCTATCACCAGGCTGTTGGATGTCTACAAAGGCAAGCGCGAGCAAGCGTTTCTCGAAGAACTGCAAAGGTCGCTGGGTTTATGATTGATCTTATTCAAAAACGCCTGTCTGAATACAAAGCGGCTAATCTCATTGAGGAAGAAAATGCACTGAAAGAGATCGTGCAGGAGATTATGCTGTTTGCATTGTGGCGCGCGGATTTTTTTGACGTAGCGGCCTTTCAGGGCGGGACGAGTTTACGGATTTTGCATGGCTTAAACCGTTTCTCGGAGGATATTGATTTTATCTTGCGTGACCCGAATCCGGGTTTCAAGTGGCAGCCCTATCTGGAAAATATTGCAGAGACCTGCGAAGAGTTTGGTATTGCGCCGGAGGTGCTGGACAAGCAGCACATGGATCAAAATGTAAAGGCGGCGTTGATTAAAGATACCTCGATTGCCAATCAACTGAATTTAAGTTTTTATAACCAACAACACGGCAAGAAGCTGACGATCAAGCTGGAGATTGATACTAATCCCCCGGCTGGCTCCGCTTTTGAATACACCTATCTGGATTTTCCAGTGGACTATGAGGTTTGTCATCAGGACCTGGCCAGTAACTTTGCTTTGAAAACACACGCCTTATTGTGCCGCCCTTATATTAAAGGACGCGACTGGTATGACTTTAATTGGTATGTCGCGCAGAAGGTGGTTCCAAATTTACCCTTGTTGAAAAACGCGCTTTTTCAATATGGACCATGGCAAGGCCAAAATGTGAATCTGGATCGGGAATGGCTGGTGACAAACTTAAGCGAAACGATTGCGTCGATTAACTGGTTGGCTGCCGCAGAAGATGTTGAGCGCTTTTTGAAGCCGGTCGAACAAAAGAGCCTGACGCTGTGGAGTGAGAAGTTTTTTCTTAATAAGTTAAGGAGCCTCTGAATAAGTATCTTGTCGTCATGCCAGCGGCTTTTAAAGCATGTCCCGGCATGTTGTAAGCCGGGGCTGGTATCCAGAAATGCTCGTTAAAATTAATAGATTCCGGCCCCGGCTTCCGCCGGGGTAAACTTTAAATGCGCCGGAATGACGAAAATCCCGTAACCGACTTATCTGAGGTTTCCTAATTATTTTAGAAAAAACTGGCAATCCTAAGTAAGTTAAATTGTAGTGGAGGTTGGAAATCGAAAATGCTTTCAAGGGCAAGCGCCGGTAGAATTCTCTACAGGTTTTCGCTTCTGGGATATTTTCAGAGCAGCAATGCAGGTAGCAATAAAGCTAGTGTGCGCGTGTTCCTCTTGGATTTGGGTATTAGGCCGGTCAATCCGGTTTTTTTATTGTCGCGCCCCGGGTCAACGCGTTGCCGCCAAAACGTTGATTAATGTTATCCGTCAGTTTGTCGATGGACGAATTATTTGGCGGGTGTTTGGGTTCGCCGATTTCAAATAATGGCAGTTGATCAGCGGCGTACGTTTGCTCGTTATGGAACTGACCGACTCCAACGCCCAGCAGCCGGATGCCTTGCTGCTGCAGGTCCACTTTGGGTAGCAGGGTGTTTTTAACGATCTGCCAGATGTCTTTGGTGGTGTTGGTCGCTTCATTGATGGAATGCGAGCGGGTGATGGTTTTGAAATCCGCATAGCGCACCTTGAGCGTGACGGTGCGGCCCTTTAATTCGGCGTGCCGCAGGCGCGCGGCGACTTGTTCGGTGAGATGCAGCAGCGCGGCGTGAATGGCGTCGAGGTTATCCAGATTAATGTCAAAGGTGGTTTCGTGGGAAATGGATTT
>JAKEGK010000179.1 GCA_022627515.1 Gammaproteobacteria bacterium | reverse complement strand
GTGAGGATAATATTTTCATCCGAGCCAGCCGCACGGATGTTGGTTAATTGTTTAGCTTTGAGAGGGTTCACCACCAGATCATTATCTCGGGAATGAATGCCGATAATCATGCCTTCGTACACTTCATCACCATGGCCAATGAACAAACGGCCCCGTTCCTGCAAATTGAAAAGCGCATAGCCTAGGGCCTTGCCCTTGCCGTTTGAAATCAACACACCGTTGATACGCTGACCAATATTCCCCTTTTTAACCGGCGCGTAACGGTCAAACACACTGTATAACAGACCGGTACCCTGGGTGGCGGTTAGAAATTCCGTACGGAAACCAATCAATCCGCGCGCCGGCATGACATAGTCCAGCCGCACCCGCCCTTTTCCATCGGGAATCATGTTTTTCAATTCACCACCGCGCATACCGAGTTTTTCCATGACCGTGCCCTGATGAATTTCCTCGACGTCGACGGTAACCTGCTCATAGGGCTCATGCAGAACACCGTCGACTTCTTTTTGAATCACTTCCGGCCTCGACACGCCCAGTTCGTAACCTTCCCGGCGCATATTTTCTATAAGAATGGACAAATGCAGTTCCCCGCGGCCGGATACTTTAAACTTGTCGGGATCACCGGTGTCTTGCACACGCAACGCCACGTTATGCATCAGCTCCCGTTGCAAACGTTCGCGGATTTGCCGGCTGGTGAGGTATTTGCCGTCCAGGCCCGCAAACGGCGAGTTATTTACCTGGAACGTCATGCTTACCGTTGGTTCATCAACCATTAACGGCGGCAATGCTTCGACGTTATTCGGATCGCACAAGGTATCTGAAATGTTCAGTTTTTCCAGCCCGGTGAACGCGATAATATCCCCCGCCTGCGCTTCGGGTACTTCCACCCGTTCCAGTCCGAGAAAACCCAGCACCTGCAGGACCCGGCCGTTGCGGGTATTGCCATCCTGGTCGACAATAGTGACGGCGGTGTTGGTTTTCACCTTGCCGCGGGTAATCCGGCCAATGCCGATAACGCCTACATAGCTGCTGTAGTCGAGGGAACTGACCTGCAATTGCAACGGACCATTAACATCAACCGGCGGCGGCGGGACATGTTTAATAATCATTTCAAACAAAGGCTTCATATCGCCTTCACGCACCATCGGATCGAGCCCTGCATAGCCTAGCAAAGCCGAGGCGTAAACCACCGGAAAATCCAGTTGTTCGTTGGTTGCACCCAGGCGGTCGAACAGATCAAACGTCTGGTCGACAACCCAATCGGCGCGGGCGCCCGGCCGGTCGATTTTGTTTATCACCACAATCGGCCGCAAACCTCGAGCCAGGGCCTTTTGTGTCACAAACCGGGTCTGCGGCATGGGACCATCGACCGCATCCACCAATAACAGCACCGAGTCCACCATCGACAAAATCCGTTCCACTTCGCCACCAAAATCAGCGTGACCGGGAGTATCCACGATATTGATCCGATAGCCGTTCCATTTAATGGCGGTGTTCTTGGCAAGGATCGTAATACCCCGCTCTTTTTCCAGGTCATTGGAATCCATTACCCGTTCCTGCACTTCCCCCCGGCTCACCAGGGTGCCGGATTGCTGCAATAATTTATCGACAAGGGTGGTTTTGCCATGATCAACGTGGGCGATGATGGCGATATTACGAAGTTTTTCTATCACGGTACGGATCTCACTGATGGTTACGGATTGGACACTACAGGTAAAAAGAGTGGCGATTATATAGGAAACTCGCGCTTTACGGGGGGTTTTATGCAATCTTCATGCGAAAATATTTAATCAAAATATAATAAAAAACCGCCGGTCAACCCTAGGACAACCAGCGGTTTTTTAAGTTTTACAGTTTTTAGCTCAATGCCGCCAATGCAAATAGCGACGGCATGCAAAAAAGCTGTTTGCTTCTGCCTTTTGTGTATATTACAGAGGTTTAAGTTTCAGCTCGTCGGCGCTAGCCTTAACAAAGCCGTATTTCGCGTAAATATTTTGCGCTTCATCCGATGCCAGATATTTCAGAAACATATCCGCATTTTTCTGGTTTTTGCCATCGGTCAGTTTGCCGATGGAATAAGCGGCTTTATCCTGCTTGTTGTATGGCGCAGGAATGGGTACGCCGTCGACCTTGCGTCCCTCTGATTTGGCATGCACGACTTCCGTAGTCCATACAATGCCCACGTCCGCTTCACCATTTTCAATGCGATGCGGCGTTTCGCGGTGGTGGCGCGAAGTAAACCAGGTTTTTCCATCTACCGCCCAGCAGCTTTTACATTCCTTGCCACCGGTAACTTTGGCGTGCAAGCCAAGATCCTTCAGCATTTCGGCGCCGTAGAATTTAAAAATGCCTTCTGTTACCGGATTAGGATGGGACTGCACGATATCATCCCGCGCCAGGTCCTTGGGTCCCTGGATGTTCTTGGGATTACCGGCGGCAACCATCAACTCCAGTTTGTTGTGAATGTAGATCATGCCTTCATTCATTCGGCCTTCTTTTTTCAGACGCTTGAGGTGATTTCCATTTACACTGGCGAAAATATCCGGCTTTTGATTGGTTTTCTTGCCGTCAATCTCCCCTTGTTCCAGCAGTTGTTTTGTCAGAATTTGGCCGGGCGGTATGGTTTCCACGTAAACGGTTTTGACATCCGGATTTTTCTTCTGGAAATCCTTGAGCAGCTCTTCCATTACCATGAACTGGTTCCCCGCCAGATACAGGACCAGATCGGAAGTGTAAGAGTCTTCGATTTTGCCGTAGTCGACATTGCCGTTGCTATGAAAGGTGCGGTAGTCATGGCCATGCCCCGCATCTTTGGCAGCTTGAATGGATACACTGTAAACACCGGGCGCCAACGCTGTCGCCAACAAAGCCGGCAGCAGTTTCTTGGTTAGTTTCATATCCTCTCCTCCAATAAGTAATTGTTGTCGTCTGGAACTGAATGACGCGTGTTACATCTGTTAACGCTTTTTATTGCTATTGCACGGGATATATCTGATACCGCATAAGTGCCTAATGGTACCCAAGGTCAATGCGCCACATTAACTAGGGCAAACCCTAAATAGGTGTAAAAAAACGGAGAACGGGTTATTAATGCTCTTTGATTTATTAAGGCTGCCGGGGTAGATGACAACTTAAGATTATTAACGTCTTTTTATATATGATGAACAAATAAAAATATCCGCAACGGAGCTTTTAAAATTTGATTTGCTTGTGCGTTGAAAAGACACTTTAAAGACACTTTGTCGCCCGCTGTGCATGTATAACAAATTGGAAGGACGTTAAGCCGCCGCGTTTCGTAATGGCTGTATTCAGTGTTGTAGAAAGCTAATGTGGAAGTGTGTTTCGAATCATTGCGCCGCCATTGTCACTTAAACAAAGGTATAGGTAAAAAAAAGCGCCGGTAAATGACGGGAACCGGCGCATATTCTCCTATCCATAATAAAGAAGCAAAGTGTTGCCACAATCGCATTAGAACAACCTGGCGTACCAGCTGATTGCATATGCCAAGGCTCGCATCAACCGTTCAATCCAGCATGAGAAAGAAACCGTGGGGTCACTGGTTGTGGTTTAATTTCATGCTGCTTACTTGGCGTCGACTAAGTCGATAAATCAGAAATACCCATCAACGGAGTCCCACTCGTTCGAGTAGCTTGATAAGTATTTCTCAAGCAAGCTGCCTTGGCGAAAGCTCTCATTTGCTACGTTTGGCTGCAAATGCATGCAAAGGCAATATGACTAAAGCAACGCTCGTGCCAAGTTTTTTTATCTTATAATATCAATAAGATAGAGAAGAAAAAACGAAATCAGGCTAAATTTCTCCCGGGATAGTGTCGCATCGAAACGACACAAAACAGCGAAATAATATAACCATTTGTTTTTATAAATATTTTCAATGTCGCTGTGTTGCGACATAACAAGAAATCTTTTCAATTTTAGTCACAGCTTGGTCAGTCAAATCTTTTTGTATGTAATTAATTGATTATTAGTACTTTTCAAGCCGCTCAAGACATTATTCAAGTAGCTTTCTTGAATAAAGTGGGATCAATGTTGTGGCGATTCAGAAGCCGGTAGAATTCAGTCCGGTTTCGTTTGGCCAGTTTGGCAGCCTGGCTCACTTTACCCGAGGTAATCTGCAGCAAATGACAAAGATAATCACGTTCAAAACGTAACTTGGCTTCGGAATAGGTGAGGATATCCGGCGAGGGGCTTTTTAAGGCTTTTCTAACCAATGCCGCGGATATCACCGGCGTTGTGGACAACGCGACTACCTGTTCCACAACATTCAGCAATTGCCGCACATTCCCGGGCCAGGGCGCGGATACCAGCATTTCCATGGCTTCCGGAGAAAACGCCGTGATTTTTTTATGGGACCTTTCACTGACGGTTGCCAGGAAATGTTGTGTGAGCAAGGGAATATCTTCCCTACGTTCACTCAAGGATGGAATCTCAATTGAGACCACGTTCAGCCGGTAATACAGGTCTTCGCGAAACTCGCCTTTTTCCATGGCCTCGTCCAGGTTCTTGTGCGTGGCGGAAATCACCCGCACATCCACCGGTATACTTTCGGTGCTTCCCACGGGCCTGACCATATTTTCCTGCAGCACGCGCAACAACTTGGCCTGCAACGCTAAGGGCATATCGCCGATTTCATCCAGGAACAGTGTGCCTTCGGCCGCCGCCAGGAACAGTCCTTCATAATCCTTGGTGGCGCCGGTAAAGGAACCCTTACGGTGACCAAATAATTCGGATTCCAGCAGGGCTTCGGGAATCGCACTGCAGTTAATAGCGACAAAGGGTTTGTTATGACGCGGACTGGCTTTATGGATCGCGGTGGCGAACAGCTCCTTGCCGCTTCCACTGGCGCCGTTCAGGAACACACTGACGTCGCCCTGGGCAATCAATTTAACCTGGGAAAGTATATCTTCCATCGCGGGGCTGCGGGTGATGATCGCGCTGCGCCAGCTTTCATCAATTTCAGCGCCGTCCTGCTTTTTGCCCGACAACGCCAAGGCATGGTTGATGTGATCCACCAGCGCCTTGCCATCAAAGGGTTTGGACAAAAAGCTGAATACACCCCGTTTGGTCGCATCCACAGCCTCCGGTATGGTGCCGTGCGCTGTCAGGATAATGACCGGCAAGGCCGGATTGGATTCATGAATCGCGTCAGACAACGCCAATCCATCCATTCCGTCCATGCGCAGGTCAGTGACCACGATATCGGGGCGGGCCACCACCATCGAAGCAAGGGCTTTTTCTCCGCTTTCCACCGCGGTAACATCGAAACCCATTGCCTCCAGGCGAATTGAAATTAATTGCAGTATTCCGGGATCATCATCGACGACCAGGACTTTAGGATTTGCCATACTCTAAAACCTTTACAACCTTCACCACCTGTACAACCCTCCAGATTTTCGCGGCCAAATTCATGTTGCTGTTACTGGCTGCGTCTCTGAATCATACTCTCTTCAATAGACTTCAGCGCTTCAAGTTTTTCCTCGGCCTGTTTGCGCGCATTGACTTCCTGCCGCAATTGCTCTTCCAGCTGACTATAGCGTTGATGCTCCGCAACCTGCGAATCAATAATCGCCAGCATGAATTCCGCGTATTCCTTGAAAGCCGGCACCGCCGCATCGCTGCCGTTCACGATATCAGTGACCACCTGTTTTGCCTGATTAAGATCGTGAAAATCCGTGCCCGGTTTCATTAACAACATGGCCCGCTTCAGGCCGCTGCGGTCATTGGGACGGATGAAATAAGCGTCGTTGATCCGTTTGAACTCCTCGGTGAGTTGTTCCGTAGACAATCCGCTAATAAACCGCGAATAGCGCAACATCGCCAGCAGCGAATCATTGGCCGACACCAGCGGCGCGTCGATCGATGCAGCCGTATTGACACCGGCGGCCTGCGCCGCCTGGTTTCGCCCTTGCGTTGCCTCTGCCGCGGCTCCAGCGGAGTCCGGTCCGCTTGTACCTGTTGCAGCGCATCCGCCCAGCAGCAGTACGCCCAGCATAACCAGACTGGCCAGGATATTGACCTTGTTAAAATACGCGTAACCGGTCTTCATCGACAATGGGTGCCTCCTCGGCATACGATTGCAGCGGCAGTCTTAATGACATATGGGCGCCTGTGGGTTGGTTATCGGTCACTTCAATATAACCGCCGTGGGCCTGGATAAATTCTTTAACTATCGACAAACCCACTCCGGTGCCTTTGATATGTCCGGTTGGCTTTGCCTTCCCCTGAAAAAACGCATCAAATACCCGGTGTTTTTCGGCGTCGCTGATTCCGGGCCCGTCGTCTATTATATCAACCTTCGCGTCCAATCCCACTTTTTGCACAGCAATGGCAAGCCGGCCGTTCAGTGGAGAATATTTAACTGCGTTCGACATCAGGTTGTCTATCACAACGCGCAACATTTCTTTGTCACCGCTTACCGCGATAGGTTCCAGTTTCGTCTTAAGATGCAGTTTTTTGGCCATTATGGCAAGTTTTTGATCATTAATAACACGGTGGATCAGTTTATCAAGCTGCACCTGTTCATTGTTAAGCTTGGTTATCTTGGTATGCGCCGCGCTGAAGTTCAACAGGTCCTCGATTAATTGTTGCAGCTTGCTGGTATTGGATACCAGGATTTCCACCACTTGCCGTTGCCGCTGATTTAAATTGCCAACCACGCCGTCGTCCAGCAGATCGGCGCCTTCACGGATCGCCGTCAAGGGAGTTTTAAGCTCATGCGAAACATGCCGCACAAATTTCGCCTTCTCCTCCTCGACCTCGGCCAGACGCATCCGCAACCAGTCCAGGCGCTGACCAAGATATTGCAAATCCTCAGGGCCCGTTACATAAACCGGTTCATTAAACACGCCGCTGCCAAGCGTCTTGATGGCGTAATCAATTTGCCGGATCGGCCGGGAAAGGATAATGGAAAACGCGATCACAATAATGATAATGGTTGGAATCAACGTCAAACCCACCCAGACAAACTGGTTTTGCGCTGTCGCCGCCATATCATGCAATACCTGAACTTCAGTATCGATTACCCGGTTGCTTCCCGCCAATACCTTGCGCGCTAATTCAGATGCGACAGCAAATTTTTCCACCGCATTTTTTGCCGCCGCGCTGTTAAAATCCTGCCTGGTGAGAGTAAGGTAGACGGACACTTCTATCTTGATCAGCGCCTGCAACTGATCGTGCATGGATTTATCAAGCTGAAATTCCAGCAGACTGTCCGCTGCTTTTTCAAATAACTCATGGTTTTCCTGGAATCCCTTTAATAACGCGGCGTCACCCAGTATCTGATATTGACGCCCGGCCCTTTCCAGGCGGGTCAGAATTTCCACCAGGGTACGGCTTGTCTGTGTCGCCTTCGCGGCCTGATACACCGCTTGCTGGCTTTGCTTGGCCAGCCGGTCCATATAAACGGCTGCATAGGCGACCGCAACCAGCAACGGCAGCACGGCAAAGCAAAACCCGATCAAAAGCAGTTTTCGGAACGACTTTGGTTGGGGAAAAATCATAATCTGGTTTGTGAATTCATCAGGGCCATCGAACTGTTAACTGCGGTTGCCGGCGTTTGCAATTATTCTGCGGATATTAGCGGCCAAAACAACGGGAACTTTGTTGCGCCATGCGGCGACAGGGATATTTTTACCGTGCGGCAACCCTCCTAGCTATCCGGATTTTTATTCACACTGGTAACGCGGCCCGGTATTCCGGTCTGATAAAATATCCGGATCAAAAACTGTCCCGCATTAATCATTGTTGAAGAGTTAAATACCATTCACGATTTTTCCGGCCGCAAAGCACAATCCCCACACAAGAATAACGCCATGCTCAATACAATCTGCCAAAATACTGCTGCCGCATCACAAGCGGGCTTCTATCTTTCTGATTTATAAACTATTAACTGAAACAGCGCAACCTCGCTGGCTTGCTTATGCCTGGCTTCATTTTCAACTCCAAATGCCGATATGTTTTTTAATAAGGCGTAATAATTTGATTCAAAAATATGAGCTTAGATTCTATCAAATATACCAGGCAGACACCGGGCATCAATGAATACCATTCCCGCAGTAAATTCATCGCGCTGGGTTTTGTTGCGATTCTGACTGTCATTCTTATTGTTCTGTCCCTCTGGGTCAATAATGCGTCCAGCAGCAGTACGCGCCTGAAAAATATTGTGGAACGCCAGACCCAAACCCGCTTATTGGCCAATATGCTTTACGCGGTGCAGCAACGTTCCCTTTCCCTGCACCGCATGCTTGATCTTGAGGATGTCTTTGACCAGGATGATCATTACATCTTGTTTCATCAGCATGGCGAGATGTACATGACGAACCGCGAGAAACTGCTGGCCACGCATCTGACCGAACAGGAATGGGAAACCCTGGCTGCGGCGGATAAATTCGCCGTTTATGGCAGCGTTGCACAGCAGCGGGTCGCTGACCTGATCGCGCAAGGACAGGCAGCCGCCGCGCGCGAGCAATTGATTAACGATGTATTTCCCAATCAGAAAGCTCTTACGGAAAAGTTGCGCAGTATTTTCGATTCGCAACGCGATGTGGTTGAATCCGAATTGCATTCGGCAACCGAGGAGCACCGTATTACCTACTGGTTTATATTCTCCCTGGGCAGTGTAGCATTGCTGCTGGGCGTATTCACGATTTTTGTGGTCAGAAGAACCGCGCAATCAGACGCACAGTTGTTTAACCAAAGCCAGTGGATTCGCGCGTTATACGAAATTTCCTCCATGTCGGGTTTGTCACCCGATGAACAAATTAATGAAACACTAAAACTGGGTTGCCAGCTGCTGGGAATGGAAATAGGCAAAGTCAGCCACGTTGACAAACCCAAGAATACCAATACCTTCCTTAATGTGGTTGCCCCGGAGGGATATCTGGTAACAGCCGGCCAGGAAATTCCGCTGGATAAGACCTTTTGCAGTTTCACCATCAATGCCGATGCGCCGGTTGCGATTCCCCATGTGCAGGAATCAAAACATGCCCGTTATCCATGTTATGAATTCTCGCAGGTGGAGTCATATGTAGCGTTACCGTTATATGTCAACCAGGTCAATTACGGCACGGTCAGTTTTGCCAGCGTTCAACCCCGCGAAGCTTTCACGGAAAACGATATCGACTTGCTGAGGCTGATTACGAACTGGATCAGCGTGACACTGGAACGCAAGATCTCGCAACAAATCGCCGTTGCCAAAGAAACCGCCGAAGCCGCCAGCAAAACCAAAAGCAGTTTCCTGGCGAACATGAGCCACGAATTGCGCACACCGTTAAACGCCATCCTGGGTTACAACGAATTATTGCGAGAGGAAGTCATGGAAGACGGCAATACGCAGTATCTGGAAGATATCAGCAAGGTGGCAATTGCGGGAAAACATTTGCTGTCGCTGATCAACGATGTGCTTGACTTGTCAAAAATCGAAGCGGGAAAAATGGAAGTCTACCTGGAACACTTCGCCTTAAAACCACTGGTGGAGGAAATCCATGGCACGGTGCTGCCGCTGATGGAAAAGAACGGCAACGTGCTGCAACTTGATTATGACGACAGTATCAGCATCATCAAGGCCGACTTGACCAAGGTCCGGCAGATACTGTTTAACCTGCTGAGCAATGCCGGTAAATTTACTGAAGACGGAACCATTAAACTGGTTGTAGCCGCGGAACAAATAGAGAAAGAAAGCTGGATCCGGTTCATGATTAAGGATACCGGTATCGGGATGAACCGGGAACAACTCAACAGGCTCTTCGTCTCATTCTCGCAAGCCGACTCGAGCACGCAGCGCAAATACGGTGGAACCGGCTTAGGCCTGTCCATCACATACAAGCTCTGTCAACTCCTGGGAGGTTCCATTAATGTGGACAGCGTCCCGGGTGTCGGCTCCACGTTTACTGTTCTGCTGCCCGCCACCATCTCCGCCAAACCCGCCCCGGGCCTTGATATCAAGGTGATAGGCGGCTGACCTTTCTTTCCTTTTCCGGAAAAGAATACAATACCCGTTCCTGTTGATTTTTTGTGGCGCTTGTCCTGCGCCATATCCTGAAACGCCACTATGAGGCTGCTAATGTCATGCGTCCGGTAATGGAAGTAAAGACCCTGATCAAACGGTATGGGAATTTTACGGCCGTTAACGGTATTGATTTAATCCTGAACGCGGGCATGTGCATGGGGCTGCTCGGCCCTAATGGCGCCGGCAAAACCACGACCATCGAAATTCTGGAGGGTATCGCCAAACCCACCGGCGGTTCGGTATTGTTCAACGGCCAGCCGCTGGGTAAAGCCTTCAAAGATACTGCTGGAATCATGTTTCAATCCACGGCGCTGCAGGAATTCATTACCGTGCGGGAGACTCTGCAACTCTTTGCCAGGTTGTATCAAAAACCGGCGCCGATTCCCGAACTCGTCGTAAAATGCGCATTGGGCGACTTTATGGAACAGGATACCCGCCGCCTGTCGGGCGGACAACGGCAGCGCCTGTTGCTGGCGATTGCCCTGATCAATGATCCATCGATACTCTTTCTGGATGAACCGACCACCGGCCTTGATCCCCAGTCACGCCGCAACTTCTGGAAGTTGATTCGGGAAATCAAACAGCAGAATAAAACCATTTTGCTGACCACCCATTACATGGAAGAAGCCTACGAGTTAAGTGATGAAATTGCGATTATGGATCATGGAGAAATCATTGCGCGCGGCGCCCCCAAGCGGTTACTGGCACAGCATTTTAACAGCATGATTTTGCAATTGCCCGCAATGGACGCTGATTTAACGAAATTGTCAGCGGCGATTAAATTCCAGCGGCGTAACAACGAGATTGAAATAGAATCCCGGGATATCAACGCCACTCTGCAGGTTTTACTGGCTCACAATGTAAACCTGGAAAACCTTAAAATCCGCAATCACACGCTGGACGACCTGTTTCTCAAACTGACCGGGCATGAGCTTCGCGCATGAACATCAGGCGT
>JAKEGK010000178.1 GCA_022627515.1 Gammaproteobacteria bacterium | reverse complement strand
GGACCCGGCAATTCGTCCGCGCCGGGCCACGGCACAGGATTGTGTCCCCACTCGCCCGCTATCGCATTGGCGCCGGTCAGCACCTGTTTGCCAACCACAATGCCGCCGCCCGTGCCGGTGCCCACAATGACGCCGAATACCACGTGGCCGTCCTTTGCCGCGCCGTCGATCGCTTCCGACAATGCAAAGCAATTGGCGTCATTCGCCAGACGCACCGGACGCTGCAGGCACTTTTCAATATCCTTTTTAAGAGGTTTACCATTTAGCCAGGTGGAATTGGAGTTTTTCAGTAACCCGGTATCAGGAGAGATCGCACCCGGTGTGCCGATACCGACACTGCAGCTGGTCTTAAGCGTCCGCTCGGCATGCTCCACCAGATGCTTGATCGTTGCAAGGGTTGCCTGGTAGTCATTAGCCACGGTGGGAACCCGGTCGCGCAGCAGAATGCCGCCGGTTCGCGACAAGGCGATGATTTCAGTCTTGCTGCCGCCCAGATCAATGCCAATGCGTATCGGACTATTCATGGCGCACGGGCATTTATTGCCTTTGTTTCCTGTCTTGCATGTGTTGCCTCGCGGTATTCAAGGCTTCGCAAATTTGTTCCACTCCACGTAAAATCCGCAGCGTATGACGATTGATGGTATCCGCATCGACGTGAAATAAATTATCGTAGCGCACCGCATCCAGCTCTGTCCATTGGCGCCAGTCATTCAACCATTGCGGCGCCTCCCCCTCGCTGCTGCTGGCGATAATTACTTGAGGATTGGCCACCAGCACCGGTTCCACCGCAACCGTTGGGGCCAGAACTTTCATATCCGCGAAAACATTACGTCCCCCGCAGAACTCAATCACTTCAGTGATAATATGCCGGCCATTCACGGTCATCATGGGCTGGTTCCAGATTTCATAGAACACCGTGAGTGTTGCCTGTCCCGCATAACGCGTTTTCAGGTGTTGCAATTGCGCAAAATAAGCGTCGGCGGCCGTCTGCGCCTGCGCCTGGCTGCCTGCCAGTTTTCCCAATTGTATAAGCGTTGCAGGAATATCCTTGAGCGTCCTCGGTTCACTCAAAAACATGGGGTAACCTAACTGCTTCAGGCTGGCCAGCGCCGATGCGGGATTGCCGCTGTGCCAGGCGATAATTAAATCGGGCTTGAGCAGGCTGATTCGCTCCAGATCAAACGTGGCGAAATTTCCGATCCGCTGGATTGATTTCGCATCAGGCGGAAAATCACTGAACTCCGCCACCCCAACGATTTTGCCGCCGGCGCCGGCGGCGAACAATAACTCCGTCGTATGGGGCGCCAGGCTGATAATGCGCTGCGCCGGTTGCGCAAGGCGTACAGTATTACCCAGATCGTCGCGCACAACGATTTCTTCAGCATTAGCGCTCACGCTGAAAAACAACATTACTACTATATTTGTCACGCGACCCGGCAACCGTTTCATGGCGTGATTATTACACCAGCGCCACGGAATATCACTCTATCGCTGGTTTAAAATGCATACATGCGCTAGATTATGATTAAATCGGCGAAACACTTTTGCAATGAAAATCGATAAAACAACTGGATTACTGGACGAAGCGCGGCAGGTTGATTCCCCCAATTACGATGACCGGCCGGATGAAGCGGATATCGACCTGATTGTTGTGCATGGAATAAGCCTGCCACCGGGTCACTATGGCGGCCCCTGGATTGACGCTCTTTTCACCAATTCATTGGACGCCGGCGGCCATCCTTACTTTATGGAAATTCATCAACTGGAAGTCTCTTCACATTTGCTCATCCGGCGCAACGGTGAAATTGTGCAGTATGTGCCGTTTCACAAACGGGCCTGGCACGCGGGAAAATCCAGCTACGGCAACCGTGAGCGTTGCAATGATTTCTCCATTGGCATTGAGCTTGAGGGAAGCGATGACGAAGAATATGAACCGGTACAATACCAGCAACTGGCTGAGCTCATTCTAGCCCTATGTGACGCCTACCCCAAACTGAGCACTCAACGCATCGCGGGACATTGTGACATTGCCCCGGGACGGAAAACAGATCCCGGACCGGCATTCGACTGGGAGATGTTATACAACCTGCTCGCAACAAATTCGCGGCAGCCGGTATAATTAATCACAAATTGCGCAGCAAATATTTAACTCAGCAAGCGGTATTTTCATCTCCCTGTTCCACGTATAATATCGGCGTTTAATCACCGGGAATATTGACTATCATGAGCCTGCTTACCATTTTGTTCAGTCTTGCCGTTGAACGCTATGTTGACGCTGTCGGCCTACTGCGAAAGTTTGACTGGAGTATTTCATTTGCCAACTGGGTGAAGCAAAAACTCTCCCGTTCGGAATTCTGGAATGACACGCTGGGCCTGATTGCCATTATCCTGTTGCCCGTATTTCTTTGCGCCATCATCTATAATCAGCTTTACGACGCACTGGGTCTACTGGGATTCCTGTTTTCGCTGGGCGTATTGGTCTATTGCATGGGTCCGCAACGCATACAGCACGCCACGCGCTTATATATAGACGCGGGCGAACACGAAGATGAACACAGTTTGAAATCCTACGCGATTGAAATTCTGGGCAGCAATCCGCCCGGCGACGCCAAGGAACTTAACCGCAATATTTGTGAAAAAATTCTCGTCAGCACCAACGAAAATCTGCTCGCGGTATTTTTCTGGTTTGTGCTGTTAGGTCCGATGGGCGCCCTCATGTTTCGTATCGCCGGCGTGCTCTATTACGATTCACAAAAAGAAAATGAAGAACAAAACAACGAGCAAAGCGAACCGCAAAGTGAAAAACAAAGTTCGGATTACACGGAATTCAATAACTCCGCACGCCTGCTTTACGCGATTCTGTTGTGGCTGCCCGCGCAACTCACCACATTGGCTTTTGCGGTCACCGGAAGTTTCATCGATACCCTGCAGGAGTGGAAACGGCGCCTGCCCAACGATTATCTCGACCCCCAGGAATCCGATGACACTTTGTTCCATACCGGATTAAAATCACTGCAAATCGATCCTGAAACCCATGCGTTCGATATCGCAACCGTACAGGATGTTCTTGCGCTGAGTTGGCGCAGCATCATTCTTTGGATCACCGCGCTTGCCTTGCTCACGCTGGCGGGGTGGGCCGGTTAACCGCGTTGCAGATTTAACTACGTTACTTACGCGTTACTTATAATTTTGTTGCCGCGCAATGGCTGATACCCCGTATACTCTGGTTGATATCATCCGTCATGGCGAACCGGTGGGCGGCAGACGCTACCGCGGCCAGATTGACGATCCCTTAAGTGAAAAAGGCTGGCAACAAATGCGCGCCGCGGTTGCGGACCACAAACCGTGGAATGCAATTGTCAGTTCCCCCTTGTCACGCTGCGCGGCGTTTGCCAATGAGCTGGCGCAGCAGCGTAATATCCCACTGGAAATCGACGAACGGATCATGGAAATCCGCTGGGGTGATTGGGAAGGCAGCACGCCTGAGCAGCTTAACCGGAATGATCCGCTCACCGTGGCCCGCGCTTTGCGTGACCCATTAAACTACCGGCCAGCCGGAGCGGAAAACATCCGCGAATTTCAGCAGCGCGTTATCGCCGCGTGGCTGGAAATCACCAGGCGGCATGCACAAAAGCATGTATTGCTGGTGGCGCACGCCGGCATCGTGCGCGCGGTAGTGACCTATGTCCTGGGAACACCGATAGAAAATATGTTTCGCATTCATGTCGCCAATGCCTCTATCACGCGCATTCAGATTGATCACCATTCGGACCAGCCGTTTGCTAAATTGCTGTTTCACGACGGCAAACTCTGATTTGGTTTAGAGCAATCGCTTAAAAACGGCCGTTAAGCTTAAGATGAAATATCACATCCGGCGATGCATGCACAATCAAATCTTCCACCACGCCAATATCAAGATTCCAGGCATCGTTCAGTTTAAGATTGCCTCCCAAAGTTAACTGTAAAGTATAACTGTCAATCTCTACAAATTTGCTGCCGTCATATAATTGCGAGTGCCAATCGAGCTGCGCTTGCAGTACTATGCGTTCACTGACATTTAGACCACTGCCAACGCCGCCAAACCAGGCCCAGGAGCGTTGTTGCCCGGCCAGTACTTCACCCTGCTCCAGCCACATGCCGCCCAAGCTCATATAAGTGATTCCCGGCTGCCCAAACCAGCCGGTTTGCATGTCCCCGGCCAGCCAGGCCGATACGGCATACGCGCCGTTGCCGGTGAGCCGGGCTGAGTCACCGGAAGGAAACTTGATGGCGCTTTTCAGGGCAAGATTGTTCTGTGCGGGTAGCCAGTTTTTGTTTAATTTAATCCCCCATATCACCTGCACATCACCAATACCACTGGCTGGTTCCTGAAAGTCCAGCAATACCACGCCATTCTTTTGATAAAAATATTCCAGCTGGTTTTGTGGAGACTGATCCCTGGCATTCTGCGGCAAGCTAAAAAAATTGTGCCAATTGATGATAAATGAATCCAGGAATCCGCCATCGTGCGCGATATAAGGCAGCTGAATCTCGATATCCATGCTGCGGCTCAATCCGGTTTTGAAGGAAAGCAACGCGCGCGTGGTTTCGCCATCAAACAATAATTGTTCACTACTGGAATCCTGAAAAGTGAAATGGCTGGTAATTTCGTACACCAGGCTCATCGAAAAGTCATCTGGCGCGGTGATCCGCGGATCGCGCGCATCAGGCAGCCCCTGAACCAGAATGACCGGGCTGGTATTGGTAATATTGAGTGGATGAATCGGCTGCGCCAACAGGTTGGATGGCCACAGTGGGAGAACGCATAACAGCGGTGCTATTAAAATGAACAGGCTCTGCCGCCAGGTATTATCACCGGTAGTCAAAGCGCCGCACCTTTCCATAGGCTTAATAAATAGGTAACAGTCACGTTGCGCGTTAAGCTGACGTTATGACTTTATTGATATTGAATTAATGAGGTATGCACGAAATGTCTCTTACTTAGCAAGCAAAACAAGTTACACCGCGGCTACCGGGAGCAGATGTAAGATCCAAAGAAAAAATCGTTGGCCGAAGGAATGCCGCCATCGAGCATTCTTTTCGAAACAAGAATGGATGTATTCACAGCGTATTTTTTCTTTGTATCCTACATCTGCTGCTTGATATGGCATGTGTTTTACTGGTATCGGCGGTTTAAGAGGTTTAAGTTAAACGCCATTCGGGTGTGCACGCATTCCAACACGAACCGCAAACAAGCAACTATTTCCCGGATAACCACTGCCGGGCGCGCGCAATAGCCTGTTGCACCTGCTTCGGCGCTGTTCCGCCAATATGTTTGCGCGCCGCCACCGAACCTTCCAGGGTCAGCACGTCAAACACATCCTGTTCGATGACGCTGGAGAATTTCTGCAATTCCGCAAGAGTCAGTTGAGCCAGGTCCTTGCCATCCTTGATTCCTTTTTTTACGGCCTTGCCAACAACTTCATGCGCATCACGAAACGCGACACCCTTGCGAACCAGATAATCCGCGAGGTCTGTGGCGGTCGCGAAACCTTTAAGCGCGGCGGCGCGCATATTGGCGGTTTTGACTTTTAAGGTGGGCACCATATCCGCGAACGCGCGCAAACTGCCTTTCACGTTATCGATGGTATCAAACAGGGGTTCCTTGTCTTCCTGGTTGTCCTTGTTGTAAGCCAGCGGCTGACCTTTCATTAAGGTGAGCAAGGCCACCAGGTGGCCATTGATACGGCCGGTCTTTCCGCGCACCAGTTCCGGCACGTCCGGATTTTTCTTCTGCGGCATAATGGATGAACCGGTACAGAAACTGTCGCCAAGCTCAATGAAATCAAACTGCGCCGATGACCATAAAATCAGTTCTTCCGAAAAGCGGGACAGATGCGTCATGATCAACGAACACACGAACACAAACTCGATGGCAAAATCCCGGTCGCTCACCGCATCCAGCGAATTCTCGGCGATGCCGTTAAATCCCAGCAAGTCCCGCGTGAAGTTCCGGTCGATGGGGTAACTGGTGCCGGCAAGCGCTGCTGACCCCAAAGGCATGACGTTCACCCGGCCGCGGCAGTCACTTAACCGCCCGCTGTCCCGTTTCAGCATTTCAAACCAGGCCATGAGATGATGTCCGAAGGTAACCGGCTGGGCGGTCTGCAAATGGGTAAAACCGGGCATAATCGTATCAAAATGCTGTTCGGCCAAATCCACCAGGTTGGTTTGCAGCCGGTTCAGTTGTTTACTGATGGCATCAATTTCTTCACGCAGATACAAACGCACATCGGTTGCGACCTGGTCATTGCGCGACCGTCCGGTATGCAGTTTTTTCCCGGCATCGCCAATCCGCTGCGTGAGATTGGCTTCGATATTCATATGCACGTCTTCCAGATCCACACGCCAGGTGAAATCCCCGCGTTCGATCTCGTCCTTGATCGCCTGCAGGCCTTCGACGATTGCCTCGTATTCTTCACTGGTCAGCACGCCGATTTTGGCTAGCATGCGGGCATGCGCGATGGAACCCGCGATATCCTGAGCATATAAGCGTTGATCAAAGCTAACCGAAGCGGTAAAGGCTTCAACAAACGCGTCGGTGGGTTCGGTAAACCGTCCACCCCAGGGTTTTACCACTGATTTTTCTTTTTTCGCCATTCAGTTTATCCACTGCATATTCAGGTATGGCGCAGTATAGTCGATATTGGCACTATATTGCGACGTGGCGTCACTTTTGGAACATTGCATTCAGGCTAGACTATATCGCATGGCATTACCTCAAAATGATCACGAATCCACCGAAAATGTGGATTCTCCAGGTCCGGACGACTTTTTCCTGCCCGATTTTTGCAATGTACGCATGGTATTTGCCGTGATACTCATTGCGGAACTGCTGGCCATCGTGTTAACCCTGGGCCCCCTGGACACCGCCAGCAACCGCTGGGAAGACCTTGGGGTGATCTCATTATTTATTCAGTGGGTGGCGCTGATAAGCGCTGGCGTACTCTGTATCGTGCGTCCCTGGTTACGAAAACTCAGTGTGAATATCGCCGCGACCGCCAGTTATATCGTATTAATTATTACCACTACCATGGTCAGCGAAGTGACTTACTGGACTCTGCACTGGATGACCGCGGATCCTAAAGTGAGTACCGGATGGTATAGCGATTTTTTACTCCGCAACCTTGGGATCAGCGCCATTGTATCGGCTGTTGCCCTGCGTTACTTTTATGTCCAGCATCAGTGGGCGCAGAACCTGGAAGCCAAATCCCAGGCGCGCATCCAGGCATTGCAATCGCGTATCCGGCCGCATTTTTTGTTTAACAGTTTAAACACCATCGCCAGCCTGACCCGCAGCAACCCGGAGCTGGCCGAAGAAGCCACCGAAGATCTGGCCGACCTGTTCCGCGGCACACTGGCCGATTCCAGTTACGAAGTACTCCTGAAAGACGAGTGGGAGTTGGCAAAACGTTACCTGCATATTGAAGAATTGCGCATGGGCGACCGATTAAAGGTGCAGTGGGATGTCGAGGCGTTGCCGGAAAATGCGCTGATTCCCCAGTTAACGATCCAGCCGTTACTGGAAAACGCCATTTACCACGGCATCGAACACATTCGCGATGGCGGCACGATTGGGATTAATGGCAAACTGGAGAAAAATATTATTACCATCAGCATCGTCAATCCCATGCCGGAATATACCCGGCCTTTGGAACGGGCCAGCAACAAAATGGCCCAGGAAAATATCAAACAACGCCTATCGGCGCTTTATGGTCATCAGGGCCGATTGCAAGTCAGGCAAACTGGAACACAATATGAATTGACCATTCGGTTTCCTTATGTGCAGGAACGTTTATGAATATATTGATCGCGGATGATGAGCCGCTGGCGCGCTCCCGGCTGAAGCGCCTGGTGGACGAAAGCGAAACCTACCATGTCGTGGGTGAGGCTAACGACGGCAAGGAAGTACTAATACTTTGCGGCAAACTGAATCCGGATATCGTATTAATGGACATTCGCATGCCTGACATGGACGGCCTCGAGGCGGCTTATCATTTATCGAATCTGGAAAATCCACCGGCCATCATCTTCACCACGGCGTTTGGAGAACACGCGCTGGCGGCATTCAACAGCAATGCGGTGGATTACCTGTTAAAACCCATCCGCAAGGACCGGCTGGAAGAAGCCCTGAAAAAGGCCCGCAAGGTCAACCGGGCGCAATTGCTGGAACTGGGTAAAAATGAGGAAACCGGCCATAGCCGCAGTCATATCAGCGCTCAAATCAGCGGTAACATACACCTGGTGCCCGTCGAGGAAATCTATTTTTTTCACGCCGAACAAAAATATGTCATGGTGCGCCATAAGCATGGCGAAGTGATCATTGACGAGCCCCTGAAATCCCTGGAAGAGGAATTTGGTGACCGGTTTATCCGCGTGCACCGCAACGCGCTGGTTTCAAAAAACTATCTCGATAGCCTGGAAAAACTGTCATCGGGACAATGGATGGTCAGGATTCGCGGCGTCGCTGAAAAACTTGAAGTCAGCCGCCGCCACATGACGCAGGTGCGCAAGCAGCTCAAACAGCTTAAAAAATAACTTGCCGTGCTACGCGGCCGGTTTGCGGGAGATTTAGTTCTCGGATTTAGTTCTCGGATTTAGTGCTGTTGATGGCGTCCTGCGACGTATCGATGGCGTCCTCGATATAATTGGCGTAAAACTCAGGTGTGTTATATCCAATCATCTCAGGCGCAAGCTGGTTACCATTCGCGTCCACGAATTGCAGTGTGGGGGTCACCTGCACGCCGCGCTTGAAGGCAAAGTTGTCCGCGTGCACGATATTGCCATTGAAATCCCGGATATTCTCGATGGTGTCAATCATGACTTTACGGACAATTACCCGGTTATTGAAATGCCCGCTCCGGTACATGGGCGCCAGGATTTCCTCTTCCAGGCGTTCGCAGTATTCGCAGGTTTGAGCGGCGTACATGATCAGTATGGGAAGCTTTTGCTGGTTGGATTGCAGCGCCAGCAATGCGAAGTCTTTGGTTTGCGGCAGGCTTGCATCCATGTCTTTGGCATCGCTATGCGCCACTAAAAATACCAGCGCACTCGCGATTATAAAGTGGTTAATCATCCAATGCTTCATCAGATACCTGCCAATAATCTTTAATAACAACAGCTTACGCAATAAACGTTTGCTGCAATTCACTGCGCCCCTCAGGCGGTAGTTTTACAGATTATATCTTAATCAGGAACGGTGAAAAGTGTGGGAAACCCATATTTAATTTTATGTGAGGTTTGTGCCAATTTATGAGACGCCTTTCGCAAATCACCCCGCTTCATTCAAAAAGCCGCGCAGATTGGCAAGATGCGCCCTTCCCATCTGTTGACGCTGCTCCGGATCGCCTTGTGACGGCTTTTCCCAGGCGAGCGTATCACCGGGCAGCTCACCGAGAAAACGGCTTGGTTCGCACGCCATCAATTCCCCATTGCGTTTGCGCCTGGCTGCCAGACTGAAAACAAGTGAACGTTGCGCCCGTGTAATGCCGACATAAGCGAGGCGTCTTTCCTCTTCGATATTGTCTTCTTGCACACTGACATGATGAGGCAGCAGGTTCTCTTCCATTCCCACGATATACACATGGGGAAACTCCAGGCCTTTCGCGCTGTGCAAGGTCATCAGGCTGACGCAGTCTGGAAGCTGCGCATCATCTTCCCGGTCCAGCATGTCGGCCAGTGTCATTTGCTGGACCAGTTGCGCGAGCGTTGACTCTTCGCCGGAGCTTTGGACAAGATGTCCGATCCATGCGAGCAACTCCTGAACGTTTTCCATTTTCCGCTCCGCGCTGGGAATATCACGGCAAATGTCTTCCAGCCAGTCCTTATAACCAATTTCATCGACTAGGTCATTCAGTGCGGCTAGCAAGTCACTTCGCTCCATCCGATCGGACATATGGGCCACCCACTCGATGAAACGCCTGATGCGGGCCAAGGGACGTTCGGCGAGATATTGCGCCAGCCCCATTTCATAACCCGCTTCACACAAACTGACGCCGCGGCGATTGGCATACTCAACCAGTTTTTCCAGCGTACCGGGACCAATTTCCCGCCGTGGCGTGTTTACCACCCGCAAAAACGCCTGGTCATCGTCGTTGTTTGACAACAAGCGCAGATAGCCGAGGATGTCTTTCACTTCCGTCAACGAAAAAAATGAGGCGCCACCGGTAATGCGGTACGGTATTTTGTGTTCGCGCAAGGTTTTTTCAAACAGGCGGGATTGATGATTGCCGCGGTACAACAAGGCATAGTCGCGGAATTCCGTGCGTTTCTGAAACTTGTGATTCAAAAGGTGGCTTACCACACGTTCCGCTTCATGCTCGTCGTCGCGCGCTTCGAGCACTTTTATCGGCTCGCCAAAACCAAATTCACTCCAGAGATTTTTTTCGAACACATGGGGATTGTTGGTGATTAATCCGTTGGCGGCTTTCAGGATACAGGAAGTGGAACGATAATTCTGCTCCAGCTTGATAACCGTCAGGTTGGGATAATCGTCCTTCAATTGCGCCAGGTTTTCCGGACGCGCGCCACGCCAGGCAT
Source organism: Gammaproteobacteria bacterium (assembly GCA_022627515.1). Lineage (GTDB taxonomy): Bacteria > Pseudomonadota > Gammaproteobacteria > SZUA-152 > SZUA-152 > JAKEGK01. Next base: position 44,502 of record JAKEGK010000178.1, on the reverse strand, counting down.
AAATTGACTGATCGTCATCACCCACCACAGTCAATGCCGCCCGCGGTCCCGCCAGCAACCTGACCAGCCGGTATTGAACCGCATTGGTATCCTGGTATTCATCGACCAGCAAATAACGGATTTTGTTTTGCCAGCTCTCCAGCACTTCCCGGTTTTTCTCCAGCAACGCCACCGGCAAGCAAATCAGATCATCAAAATCCACCGCATTGTAGACTTTGAGCTGATGGCAATAAGCGGCGTACAACCCCGCCACGCGTTGTTTGAGCGGATCACATTCCGCAGCCAGCGCCGTATCCGGCGTTATGCCGGCGTTTTTCCAAAGTGAAACGTGTTGTTGAACCTGTTCAACAGCGATGGTTTTAAAGAGATCAGCGGGCGCGAGTTGCTTTAAAAGCAGCTGACTGTCCTGGGCATCGTAGATGGATATGCGGGACTTATAACCGAGCTGCGCGTGTTCCTTTTGCAGGATTTTCAATCCCATGGTGTGAAAGGTGGATACCGTTAAACCTTTGATTACGTTTTTCGGCAAGCGGCCGACGACCCGCGACTTCATTTCCCGGGCGGCCTTGTTGGTAAACGTCACCGCGGCGATTTTCGTTGGCGCGATGCCGCATTCCTGAATGAGATAAATAATTTTCTGGGTAATAACGCTGGTCTTACCGCTGCCGGCGCCCGCCAGTACCAGCAATGGGCCCTCTATGTGATGCACGGCTTTGCGCTGTTGGGAATTCAACTTCGGCATACTAATAAGACGTTTAAAATCTAAGTAAAGAACAGGAAAAAGTTCAGGAAATTCTCAATTTCAACACAGATTATTACTCGGCATAAAGAATCCGGATCAAGAATAGTGTTTAACCGGCTTTCAATTGTTGTTCATAGTGCTTGCTCAGTGGTCGTTGAATTAGTGGTCGTTGAATTAGTGGTCGTTGAATTAGTGGTCATTGAATTAGTGGTCCTTGATTAGTGGCCCTAGATCAGTGGTTTTTGATTGATGGTTCTTGTTCAGTGAGCGGCAAATCAAAATAAAACGTGGTTCCTTCACCCGCCCGGGTCTCGAATGATATTCGCCCGCCGTGCTCTTCGATAATGGCTTTGGATATACTCAGCCCCAATCCCGAGCTGCGTACTTTACCATTTTTTCCTGTCCTGGCCATGACAAATTTTTCAAAGATCCGATTCTGGATATGGGGCGCAATGCCTTCACCATGATCCGTCACGCTCACCCGTACGTTACTTGTTGCAGGTTTGCTCACCTGTATCTCGATAACATCGTTTGACGCACCGTACTTCGCCGCGTTGGACAACAGGTTTGCCAGCACCTGTTCAATTCGCGCCGAATCGCAATGCATTTTTACCGCGTCTGTATCGTTGTTAAACGCAAAACGGACACCAAATTGTTCCGCGTAGATTTGGTTATTTTTAATCGCATTCTCAACGATGGGTTGCAGCTCACATTGTTGCTTTGTCATGTGCAGCTTTCCGGATTCATACTTTTGCAGATCCAGGAAGTCATTGACCAATGTTAACAGCCGCCTGGTATTGCTGCGGGCCATATCGAGCAAACGCCTGGTTTCTCCAGTGATGGGGCCGGATGTTCCGCGCGTCACCAATTCAAGCGCGCCGTGTATTGCCGATGCCGGTGTGCGGAATTCATGGCTGATTATACCCATTAGCTCCTGTTTCTGTTTTTCCACCAGTTCCCGCTGCATCTCTTCTTTATGTAACCTCCTTACCATCACGATTCCGGCGATCAAAAAAACCAGAAATATAATGGCGGCCTCAATATATAATTTCCTTTGATACAGAGAAAACAATCTGCTGTCGTGCATGTCCACCACATCCCATCGGGTTTCCGGTACCGGCATGCTGATCAGGAGCCGGCTTTTTTCCTCGCCGGACAATCGATAATCGTCGCGTTCAATCTGGTTTCGCGCCCCTTCCGCAACCACCTCTATCAAGTCATTGAATGCCGGATAGATTAACATGAGCCTGTGGCCGGGGGTTTGCGCCACACTCAGAATCGAACCCAATATGTCCGCGTGAAAACTGACAAACAACACACCCTCGTTGTTACCATAAGTGGACATAACGTCGAAATGGTAGCCTTCGTAATTGGGATGTATATAAGGATGATAATATTGTTTTTCGGCGAACGATTTTATGTCAGCGCGGCAGGAGTCGGCCACCAGTCCGTCAAAATCCTCAAACAGGGGAAGCCCCTGGGCGCTTGCCACGGTAAATGCAAAGTGTCCGGGAAAATATTGCCTGATCAAATTGGCAAGCTGTTGATAGTAACCGTGGTCTGCGGGATGGTTTGCCACGGCCCGGATCAATTCAAGGTGCTGATCCGCGAACAACTGAACCAGCCGGTTGCGTTCGCCCACGAATCGCGCGACTTCATCTGTTACCCCCGACGCGGACTCTGTTGCGATAAAATGATGGTATTCGCTGTGATCAACGATTCTGCCCTGTGTTATCCACAGCAAAAATACCGCCGTCAGGCAGACAATCACGGTAATGAACCAGAAATAGCTTTTTGCCGCCAGTCCTGCCGGTTTTTTATTCCTCGACAAGCGTCTCTACCTGATCAACGGTTGTAGAACAGAAAATGAAAAACACTGCAAGGAATTATATCCGCGGCGGGATTATACAAGTCAACTCAGTATTACTCGATGATGGCGTTCCGTAATGGATTTTTAGGCATGTAACGCTGCAAAAAATCATCGATTTCATTCGCGGGCACCGGAGGACTGAAATAATAGCCCTGCAGCACGTCACAACGGTGACGTCTCAGGAATTCCGCCTGGGTTTTTGTTTCGACGCCCTCCGCCACAACTTTCAGCCCCAGGCTATGGGCTAATGCTATGATCCCTTTGGCGGTATTACCGTCCTGCTCACGGCCGGCAATGCGCATAATGAAGGAACGATCGATATTCAGGGAGTCGATGGGCAGCTTTTGCAGCAGGTTCATGGAAGAATGCCCTGCGCCAAAGTCATCGATTGCGGTACGCAAACCCAGGGATCTTAACTGATTCATGGTTTCAATAGCGCCCGAAATGTTTTTCATGGCGACTTCTTCGGTTATTTCCACGCAGATCCGGTTTGGATTCAGCCGGGTCGAACGAAGCACCTGACTGATATTGCCGATAATACCCTCCTGAACAAATTGCCGCGATGACATGTTAATAGAAAGGCGAAAATCCTCATACCCTGACTGGCGCCAGCGGAGTAAATCATTGCAGGCGGTTATAAAAGCCCAATGGCCGATGGAAAAAATCAGGCCGCTGTCATCCGCAATGGACATGAATTTTGATGGCGGCAACAATCCAAATTCCGGATGCCTCCAGCGCAATAACGCCTCAACTCCGATAACCAGATTGGTATCACTGTCAATCTGCGGCTGGTAGTACATGCACAACTCATTATTACTGATGGCCTTGCGGAGATTTTTCTCAAGCTCCAGCCGGCGCCGCGCCCGGTCGTTCATATCGTAGGTGTAATAACAAAAACAATTGCCGCCCAGCTCCTTGGCGCGGTACATCGCGGCATCCGCGTTGCGCAGCATGGTGTCGCGGTCCGCGCTGTCCAGCGGATATAAGGCAATCCCGATACTGGCGCTGGTAAAGATCTTATGCCCGCGTATGCGATAAGGCTGTGACAATCGAAAGCGCAGCTTCTCGACGATTTTTTCCAGCTCATCCACGTTGCTCAACCCTTCAATCGCCAGCGCAAACTCGTCACCACTGATGCGCGCGACAATATCCCCCTGACGCATGGTGCTGCGCAAACGCTTCGCAACCGACTTCAGTAATTCGTCTCCCACCGCGTGCCCAAGATTGTCATTGATCAATTTGAAATTATCGAGATCAAAAAAACATACCGCCAGCAGTTTCTCTTCGCGGTGCGCTTTAGACATGGCGTGAGAAAGCCGTTCCTGAAACAGCCGCCGGTTCGACAGATCGGTAAGGCTGTCGTATAAGGCCTGATGCTGCATGGATGCTTCGGATTTTTTTCGCTCGGTAATATCCTGAATCAACCCTACTACACTGGCAGGACTGCCGTTGTTGTAGGTAACCTCCCCCTGCAGGTTCACAAAACATTCGGCGCCGTTTCTGGTAATTACGCGGTAGTCAACATTGAGTTTCTGATGATTGAATAACGCATTATCAATAACCGTCTTGACTTTATCCCGGTCTGACAGGTGAATCAGGTCGAGAAAGGAACTGAACGAGTTGTCGATATCCCCCAGTTCAATGGCAAACAGTTTCAATGCCTCGTCTGACAACACGATCCGGCAATCGGGCACGCTTAACTGCCAGTAACCGATCTTGGCAACCTGATGCACCTGCTTGAGTTGTTGCTGCCAGGTCTTTAAATCCAGGGTGCGGCTATTGTTGCGCAGCGCATATTTTATGCGCTGGGCGACAAAGTCGAACTTGGTCGTCTTGGTAATAAAATCAGTAGCGCCTGCATCGAAAGCGTTCCGGATGTAGTCCAAACCATCAACACCGGTTAACATTAAAACCGGGATGTCTTTAAAATCTGAATGCTTACGGATTTCACGGCAGGTTTCTATGCCATCCAGGCCCGGCATCATCACATCCAGCAAAATAACATCTGGTATTATCGCGGAGAGTTTTTCCAGCGCGGCTTCGCCGGAGTTGCACTCGTGAACCAGCATACCCGCCACCTCCAGTTCGCGGCGGATCAGCAAACGTTCATCGGGCTCATCATCAACCAGAAGCACTGCTGGCTGAACCAATGCCAACTCACTTGACACTGTTGTCTCCTTGAATCTGCATGCACATATTTTTTGGAAGAAATTTAAAGCCGGATAAAGGTAATCTGCCGACAGTAACCTGCGGCCTGAAACGGTTATTAAACGAACCGCGTTTACATTCCTTCATTGCCACGGTGTTGCAATTACCGGGATATACAACTTGATGTGACTCGAAGCTCCCTTCTTTTGAATAACTCTCAACATAGCACTACTAACACTAATAACTTTAATGACAATCAATGACCATTGATTAATGACCATAGATCTATAGCACTCGCGGTAACCTTACCAGTCTACACGGCATCCGGGCTGTCAATTGATGCTTTTCAAAGTGTATATCCCCGGTAATCCGCCGCATGTAAATCGCGATCTGTTATTAGCAGTTACTCAAACACAGCGCTGTTTTTGGTATTAGTTTTTAACCAGCGGTGATAAGCGTTTGTACAAATTCCCCTAACGCTTGAAAAAGAATAGATTTTTGTCAGCATTCAGTCAACGATTTGTATCAATATATTAGACGTATATTCTATTGATAATCTTTATCCAGGGATTGAAGTGCTGAATAAAACCGTTGTTCCAGGGGTTGCGCTTTCGCGGGATCCATAAAACCTGAACTGTGCCATTGGCTTAGTAATCGTGCAATTTCGGCATCTATGTCCTGGCCTTTGGGCTGCTTCATTTTCTGCGCCAGTTGCGCCACCTGATATTCCATACGCCGTTGCCGTGATTCCGGCGGCGACTCGATATCTGCAAGTAACTCCATTTGAATACACAACAAGTCCTTAACTTCCATGCAGGTATTTTCATCCGCCGTGAGTTGTGACCTTACCGCTTCCATGTCGCCGTTACCGCAGCGTTCCGCACAGGTCTTTACATGTTCGAACCGGCCGCGGACCGCCTGTTCCACTTGCCGCAACCTTGCGTCTACCGGCGCCCAGCGCTGCTGGAGATCAGCAACTGAGTCCTTTAATTGGCCGGTACTTATCTGACCCTGCAAACAGGCGAATATGGTTTTTTCCAGCGCATAACAAAGCGCCACGTTCTGCTGTAATTTTTGTTTTTCCATTTGCAACTGTTGCGCGAAATACCGCGCCAGTTGTTTTTCAAATTGCTGGAAGGCTCTGGAAAACCGGCGTTCCTGGGTATTATCCTTCTTTAGCCGGGGAAGTTCTTCCCATTCGGATTTTGATTTTTCAACCGTGGCTCTCACCTGAAGTATCGCGTCATTACTCAGCGTACCGGCGGCTTCCACCGCCGCTATTATTTGTTCCCGCTGTAGTTTCTCTGCTTCGCGCGCCTGATTTATCGCATCCTGTTCCGCCCGCTGCATTTGAAACACACTGTCGCACGCTTCGCGAAATTGCCGCCAGAGTTGGGATTCCTTTATTGCGGCGCCGGCTGCTTTCCATTCAACCTGTGCCTGCTTTACCGACTCTATCGCCTGCTCGACGCTCACAGACTTATCCGCTACCTGTTTCTGCAATGTTTGCACGCGCCTGTTGAGAACTTCCTTGGTGTCGCTGTTTTTTAGCTGATATTGATGCAACTGTTTATCCAGCGCATGCAACACGTGGTTAAAGCGTTTGTTTATTTTGGCGCGGTCACCGCGGTTCACAATACCCAGTTGTCCCCAGTCCTTCCGCGCTGCATAAACTATTTTATTCATTGCTTTCCAATCAATGTTTTCAGGTTCCTGGCCGGCAATTTTTTGCTGATACGCTTCCAGGTCCTGACAGAATAACTCGCGCTTTTGCAGATTTATCGCGCGGTGTTCCGCCTGTTGATCGAAATGCCGCTGACAAACCGCGTAAGCCTGATTGCAGGCGGCATCAAACTGTTGCCATAATCCCTGATCACCGTCCGCTTCCCCGGTTGTAAGGTTTTGCCATTCTTTTCTTGCCGCCTTGATGGTATTGGCCGCTGTGACGAAGTCATAATGCGGATTATCCTGGTTGGCTTCGAGTTCCCGGGCCAGTTCCAGCATCTCACTGATCTGTTGTTCCTTGACCGGCGTGCTTGACCATTGCCGCCAGCCGTGCAATTCCGACACTTGCAATGCAAGCTGATTAAAATGGCCGGATTGGCCATCTTTTTCCAGGATCGACTTGCCCGCATCATCCAGCTGTTTTAACAATTTCCTGCCACGGCTGATCAGTTGCGACGCCTGTTTCGACTTTCCATCAGCAATCGAATCAGCCAGTTGTTTATTGAGCGCGGTAAACTCGCTAACAACGTGGCGCCGCTTTTCTTCCTGACGCGCCAGCGCCTGTTGCAGCGCGCCAAGCGTGTTTTTGTATGACTCGATCAATTGACTTTCGATTGCAAAGCGCCTGGGCGGAACCAGGTTTTCAAAACGTTTTTCCAGGGTTGCAATATCTTTACCGGACAGGGTCCGGCCGGAATCCAGCAACTCCCGGGCATTGGCAATTAGCTCGTTAAGCTGTGCATTATATTTTTCCAGCGTTGGAAAATCCGCGCGCCATTGTTCCAGTTCCTTAAGTCCGGCTTCAAATTCCGCCGTCATCTGCGGCAAGTCAGCGAAAGGCAACGCGGCGCCGGCGTCTGTGATTATCTCGTTGTAACACTGTTGCCATTGGCGCTTGATATCGGCGGCGAACCTGGCCAACCCGGAGCCACCCGCTTGTTGCTGCGAAATTTCCCCGACCTTCGCCGTCAGTTGCTCGTTAATGACTCGCAATCTGTCGATGGCGTCAGCATGGGTCACTTCCGGAGAAACTTCCCAGGCCTGCTTTTTTGCGGATTCTTTCAGTTGTTCTTCGAATAATGCATACGCCTGGGCAATCTGCAGTGTTGGTCCGGATTCGGTTGAATTCGCCTGCTGATCAAGCTGTATGCCCGCGCCTCGCCATTGTTCATGCAGGCTTCGCAGGCGCGCTTCATATTTGCGCCACTCATTGCTCAGCTTGCACAGTTCCACCAATTCCAGGAAGTCATTGCCAATCCGTTTGTATTCATTGGCCAATTCATTGCGCTGAACCAGGGCCGCGTTTATCCGGTCCAGTTTTTCCTGAGCCTGAGCGGCAAATTTTTTGTCTTTTCGTTTCAGCAGCTTGATAACCCGCTTCAATGCCGCCGCGTTGTTCAACTTGCTGAGCGCATAGTGCCGGATATCGTCGCGCACCGCTCCCGTTATGACGTCAACCACCACATTTTCATTGTCTATTCTCTCCAGCGCATACTTTTGCAGATCTGGGATAACCGCGTGCCTGGCCACATATTCGAGTATTCCTGCTTCGGCGAGTTGACTGAGCCTGGACTTGAGCTGTTCAATATCGTTTGTACCTTCTTCCGCAGACAACAGCACACACAAACGCCGGGTTGCTTCCTGATAAATTTCATCCCGCGCCCCGGCCTGCCGCAACGCCTGCACAGCATCAATGCCGGTAAGGCGCTTGATCGCCAGCCTGCGAATGAATAATTGGGGATCATTACTGGCAATATCCAGCAGGATTGTCTGCGTTTCTTCACGCTTAGCATCCAGCGCCTGCAAGGCTTGCTTGCGCACTTGCGGATTTTCATGTTTCCACCGGGGTGCAAATAGGTTTTTAATAAACTTCATTTAACTTGGATTTAGCTGTAAGAGGATTGACCGGGACTGTGGTTAGACTATAAATCGTAACAAAAAAACTGATTAAAAAATAAATCGGTTAAAGGCCTTAACACCGCTGAGCCACGCCCGCTTGTGTTAAGCGCCCGGCAAAATGTTTTCAATCCCGCATAGGAACTGAATTTAACAATGTGACGACGGGCGGTCAGATTAAACCGGATAATTTCAGGCATATTGCCGCAATAGTACGTGGCGGCGCAAGCATGGTTGATAAACGCATGGTTAAACCGGGCGGACTGGCCGCGGAAGTAACAGACCCTCCCTGTCGCCAAAGGGTCGGTATGCGCGCTCCAACTTTCGCGCCGCAACCGGCTGAGCACGGGCTCTATTACAGAAAGCCGGCAATTGCACGATGGTGAGGTGCATTTTAGGGTGTGCGCCTGTATACCGCTGAAACAGGAATAATTTCGATTTTCAGCCGCAGACTGGGTGCCGGCTAATCAATTGTCGCCGATGAAACCGGATAACTGCTTAGGTAAATCACGCCTGACCAATAACATATCCGTCATTTTAGTTTTGAATATTTGAAAATCCAGAATACGAATATGATGCCTGTTTAATTGGCTCGATTTTTAGTCCACGTTGTGCTAAATAAGTCTAAGTAAGTAGTTTCAAAAGAGATAACAGGCGTTACATCCGGGGAAGAGGGGGCGTCTTTTGAAACCACGAATGAAGGATCTTTTTCTTTTTTTCTCCCCCCTTTTTTCCAGCGAACATTTGCGGCCCGCATGAAGTTTCTGTAAAGAAAGGCAGAGCCGGACTGACCTCGAAAAACATTAAGAACCGGCAGCTCACCAGTTAGCTATCCACGGATGGTTGCGATATGGGATTTACGCGAAAACGAGTTGTGAACGGTAAGCCAAATGCGCTCCCGGCGCTGTTTTGCATGATATTTATTTTCGGGCATCCGGCGGCTGCCAATGACACAACCCTGGCATCACTGCGTCAAAACACCGATATCAGCCCGATTCATACCCGTGAACCTATCCGCCCGATACCGGACAAAACTTTCCTTTCCCCGGAAAAAGTTGCATTAGGTGAAAAACTGTTCCACGACAGGAGACTGGACAGCAAACAAGTCATTGCGTGCGGGGATTGCCATAATCTGAACCTGGGCGGCACTGATCAACTGGCGTTTTCGGTCAACAGCGCGGGAACACCGACCCGTTTCAATACGCCCAGCATTTTCAATGTCGCACTGAATACACAATATTACTGGTCCGGAAAATTTGAAACCCTGGATGAACAGCTTACAGATGCGTTAGCGGAAATTAATACGACATGGCCGCAATTAATCCAGACCATAAATTCGATTCCGGAATACGCTGAACATTTCAACAATCTCTATTCCGAAGGCGTTACAAAGGAAAATATCAAGGACGCCTTTGTCAGCTATGAACTTTCTCTTGCAACACCGGATTCATCTTTCGATCTCTACCTGAAAGGAGATACAAACGCGTTATCGGCAAAAGAACTCCAGGGCTACAAGTTGTTTAAATCCTTTGGCTGCGTGACGTGCCATCAAGGCGCCAACATCGGTGGTAATTTTGTGCTGCAACTCGACAAGCTGGCCCCTCCGTTTGGCAACCTCAATTCCACCCGTACCCGGCTACATGGAAAACTCGAGCAAATCCGCGTCCCGAGTTTGCGCAACGTCGCGCTTACAGCGCCTTATTTCCACGACGGTTCAGCCACCACCCTTCACCAGGCGGTGAGCAGAATGATTGATGAGTACCTGGGTATCGGAGTTGACGATCAGCAGGTGGCGCAAATCGTCGACTTTCTAAAAACTTTGACCGGCAAATACAAAGGCCAAAAACTATGAAAACCGCGCATTTGAAATCCATATTGATCGCCAGCGCGTTGATCGTTGTTTCCTGCATTTTAATTCTGAACAGCAAATCGACCAACTTCCAGCAATTCCGCCAGGAGATTCAATTATTACGCGATATCAGGTTGATCAATGCGCTAATAAACCAGGAATTACTCACGATTCGTTACCAGTTATATACCAACTTTGACTCACTCTCTGACCATATTGCCAAACTGAAATCCAAATATCAGGCGTTGAAGAAATTGACCAGCCCGCCGCATCAATCCATCAAGATTGAGGAACTGAACCGTCTTATCCGTTACTTAAACAAAAAGTTTGAAATGGCGGACGAGTTTAAAACCGCCAATGCGCTGTTAAAAAACTCACTAGCGGTATTTCCCCATCTGAATGAGGCGCTGCTGACCAAGCTGGCCAATTATGAACACACGGATCTGGTGGCCAATCATGTCGATAGCCTGCTGCGGGACATATATCTGTACAGTCTTACCAACGATAACCAGGCCGATGCCCAGATAGCGCAAAAGGTCGAGATGCTGGAAAATCTACAATTCAATGTTGCGCCGGAAATTGCCCCGCATCTGCATGTTATCCATAAACACGCCAGAACGGTTATCGATAACCGCCACAACGTCAACAATATCGTCAACAAGCTGCTGGGATTACCTGTCGAGTATCTTACATACAATCTTCAGCAAACCTACACCTCTCATAACGAGAAAGTCGTGGAACAAAGCAATACTTACCGGATCATTCTGTTTATCCTGTCGGTATTACTGTTGTCCACTACGGGTTACATATTGTTTAAACTGAAACGGAAAACCTACGAACTGGAACATGAAAAAAACCGCGCGCTCGTGACTCTGCATTCCATTGGTGACGGTATCATTACCACTGACGCCAGCGCTGTCGTGCAATACCTCAATCCTGTCGCGGAACAATTGACCGGCTGGAAAAATAACGAAGCGTGCGGTAAACACTTATCCAATATTTTTCATGTGTTCGATGAGAGGACCAATAAGCCGATAGATAATATTGTTGAACAGTGCATCGCCGAAAACCGCAATATCCCGTCCGCGACACAAAGCGTGCTGGTCAACCGGGATGGCTCCAAAACCGCGATTGAAGACACTGCCGCGCCGATCCGCGGCTACAACGATGACATAATCGGCACCATCATTGTGTTTCGCGATGTCAGCCGTACCAGGGAATTAAGCCGCAAGCTTTCCTATCAGGCCAGTCACGATGCCCTGACCAATGTTATCAACCGCCGGGCGTTTGAAATCCAGCTGACCAAAGCCATCAAGCTTGCCAGGGAGAACAGGGAAAAGCACGCGCTGCTTTACCTGGATCTGGATCAATTCAAGGTGGTGAACGACACCTGCGGCCATGACGCCGGAGATCAGCTGTTAATACAGGTAACATCATTATTGCAATCAAAACTGGGATCCACAGACACGCTGGCCCGCCTGGGTGGAGATGAATTCGGTATCCTGCTCAGGAATTGCGGCCTTAACAAGGCGAAAGAATTCGCCGAAGGCATGTTAACCGCCGTAAAGCAATTCCGCTTTGAATGGCAAAGTATCCACTTTCATCTCGGCGTCAGTATCGGCATTGCCATGATCGACCACAGCAGCGGTAACGTTGTCAGCGCCATGAGCGCCGCTGACATGGCATGTTATGTCGCCAAAGACACCGGTAGAAACCGGGTGCATATTTACAGTCACGGTAATAAGGAATTGATACGGCGCCGTGATGAAATGCAGTGGATGTCAAAACTCACCCGGGCGCTTAAGGAAAACCGGTTCGTGCTCTATAAACAGCCGATTGTGCCACTGGGTCTGGACAAACAGCAGAAACGCCGCTATGAATTATTGCTGCGTCTGCACGATGATGACGGCAGACTGATCCAGCCGAGCGAGTTTATTCCGGCCGCCGAGCGCTATAACTTCATGCCAACACTTGACCGCTGGGTGATCCGCGCCGCGTTTACACACCTGGCGTCGAACCACGAGGACAATGCCTGTTACTCAATAAATCTGTCAGGCACCTCGCTCAACACCAACACATTGCTTAAGTACATCAAACAGGAACATGATAAACACAGGATCAATCCGGAAAATATTTGCTTTGAGATTACCGAAACCGCCGCCATCAACAACCTGCCGAAAGTCGCCAAGCTGATACGCGACCTCAAACTCTCGGGATTTAAATTTGCGTTGGACGATTTCGGCAAAGGCGTGAGCTCATTCATGTATCTGAGCAGCCTGCCGGTGGACTATCTGAAAATTGACGGGGAATTCGTAAAAAACCTGTTAAACAACACGGTAAATCACGCCATTATCTGGTCGATTAACAATATTGGCCGGATCCTGAAAATACAGATTATCGCGGAGTATGTGGAAAACGAACACCTGCACGATGCATTAATTGATATCGGCATTGATTACGCGCAGGGTTATAAATTCGGCGAACCGGTTCCTCTGCATAATATCCTGGATTACAATAATCGTAATGTAGTGGTCCCCCTCACTATAGCCTGAAACCGGCGGCGACCGGACTTCACGTCCATCTAACCACCAAAACACGCATCAGACCAGCGCTACACACTATGCCGTGCACACCGGACAGCCAAAACGCACCGGCAAAACAGTATTTGTATTTCGTAACCAGCGATCATCACTCATGACTTCGCCGGTTTTCGCCTCATGAATGCTCTGCTGGAAATGGACGCGATAATGTAACTTATTCCGGCTATCAGGATAATCGTGGCGCCAGCCGGCAAATCCGGTTCATAAGACACAACGATACCGGCGCAAGAAAAAAATATTCCCAGCACCATCGCCAGCATCATGATATTTTTCAGTGATTTTTGATAACGGGCGGCAATAGCCGCCGGTAAGGTAAGCAGGGCGATAACCAATATCAGTCCGACGACCTGAATTAACAGAACGACGGTAAGCGCAACCAGGCAAAGCAAAACCAGGTAAAACAGTTCCACATTAACACCGCGCAACCTGGCAAATTCCTCATCAAAACAAACAATCAAAAATTGTTTGTAAAAAACCGCCACCACCACCATCAATATTGCATCCAGGATCAACATCACATAGAGTTCGCCACTGGATATCATCAGTATGTTTCCAAACAAATAGCTCATCAGGTCCACGCTGTATCCCGGTGTCTTTGCGATAAAGATAATGCCAATCGCCATTCCCACCGACCATACCGCCGCGATAATGGTGTCCTCACCTTCCCGCCACCGCAATTTTATCCAGCCAATGATCAGCGCGGCGGTCAACGCGGATACAATCGCGCCCATAACCGGGCTGCCACCCAGAAAATACGCGATGCCCATGCCGGCCAGCACACTATGCGCAATACCGCCAGCCAGAAAATTAATGCGCTTGACGACGACATAGGTACCCATGACACCACAGCCAATACCGGCCAGAACACCCGCCAGCAACGCATGCTGCAGAAAGGTTTGGGAAATAATGGCTTCCAGAAAGCTCATACTAACCGTTAGTGACTATGTTGAATCATATGGACGGGGGAACCATACAATTCTTCGATGGTTTTGCCGGAAATCGCGGACGTTTCATGACAAACCAGGGTCCGGTTAAGGCAGGCAACCCGCGTTACGTATTCGGAAATAAATCCGATATCATGCGACACCACCAGAATCGTCGAGCGTTCATTAAGCCTTTTCAATAGATCAAAAATATCCTCCTCGACACGGGAATCAATATTCGAGGTCGGCTCATCCAGTATCAATATCTCCGGTTTGCTGACCAGCGCCCTGGCGATCAGCATCCTTTGCAATTGACCACCCGACAAGGTATTCAACAGGCGGTCTTTAAGGTCCCCGATTTCGGTTTCCTTAAGCGCATTGCGGACACTCTGGTAGTCCGCATTGGCGTATCCGAATATCCTTCTTGACTTGCCCATCAGGCCCAACAACACTGCGTCCTGCACGGTTATGGGAAACGACCGTTCAAAAGCGGCATATTGCGGCACATAACCGATGGCGGACCGGCCTCGCCTGGGTGATTTACCCAGCACCGAAATAGCGCCGGATTCAGGCTCAAGCAATCCCAGCACCAGTTTCAACAAGGTGCTTTTGCCGCCGCCATTTGGTCCGACGATACCGAGAAACTCGCCCTTCGCGATATTCAATGACACATGGTCAAGCACCAGAGGGCCGTCAAATCTGAAACTGACATTGTCTATTTTGATTATGGTATCTGGTTTCATTGCAGCGCTTCGGCAAACAATCTGCTGACCCGTTTCAGGTTTTCAATGTAATCTTCCGCAAGCGGATCAACCGTTATTGTTTTTGCCCCGACCTGCCTGGCGATGGTTTTCGCGTCACGATCGGAAAACTGTTGCTGAACAAAAATAACTTTGACCTGTTTCTGTTGCGCTGCCTCGATCAATCTACTTAAAGTTCTGGCGCCGGGCTGCTTGCCTTCGACTTCAATAGGTATTTGCTGTAATCCGTATTCATCCGCAAAATAGCCCCATGATGGATGATAAACCATGAATCGGCGGTTACTGATGCTGTCCAGCTGCTCATGAATATAATGATCCAGTTCATCAAGCTCAGCAACAAAGCGCTGGTAACCTGACTCGTAACTCTGCTGATTTTCCGGGTCAACTTTAACAAAGGCTGTTTTCATACTCTCTGCAATGTGTTTCACCAGCCGCGGATTCAACCAGACATGCGGATCAAGCATGGACACATGGGCATGGCCTTGATCATGGCGATGACCATGGATTCCATTGTCTCCCAATGAATCGATATCCTCCGTCATCGGGCGCAATACAATGCTGTCCGGCAATGGCACTATTTTTAATTTTGGGTTGATTTGCGTAAAGGTTTTAATCCATCTGGCTTCAAACGGAACGTTCATGAGAAAGTAAAGCACGGACTCTTCTATTTGCGCCAACTGGCTGGGTTTTGGTTCATAAGTGACCTCGTTCTGACCCGGACCTACCATTACGATTACCCTGGCGTAGTTACCGGCTATCCGTTCTACAAAATACTTTTGCGGCAGCAGGCTCACGCAAACCGTAAACTTCGGTTTGGCCATACTGGAAGCCGGGAACAGCACAAGAAACGCCAGCAACAAAAACGTGAAATGAACCGGCTGATGTCTCTGGACTAGCTGCATTGCGGACACAAACCTTTTATTTCAACTAACTGCTGGCCTGTTGTGAAACCCAATTGCGCCGCCTGTTCATTCAGCAGCCGGGTAATTTTTGGCGCATTTATTTCAGCCACCGCGCCACACTGAATGCAAATCAGAAACTGTCCAACATGCGGTTCGGCGGGCATGCCGCATCCCACGAAAGCGTTCAGCGATTCAATCCGGTGCACCAATCCGGCGTTTTGCAAAAACTCCAGCGCACGATATACCGTGGGCGGCACTGCTCTGGGATTTATCCTTCGCAGTTGTTCAAGCACATCGTATGCTTTTACCGGGGCGTGACTGCCCCAAACCAGTTCCAGCACCTGGCGCCGTATACTGGTCAGCCGTAAACCTGATTCACTGCACGCGACTTCCGCTTTGGCCATAGCGGCTTTAATACAGGAATCATGATTATGTTGACGCTTTTTAAAAGGTATAAGGACAGACTGGCTGATCATGGCGGCACCTTGCTGAAAAACGCAATGTTATAACATAACATTCGTTTAGCACAATCATGGGTAAATAAATACAGGCGCTAAAAAAGCGCAAGGTTACGGCGCAGGCCGGCAAAACCTTCCGGCTGTTGTAAGAACAAGGACAGAAATGCCTGACGCATCCGGCAATAAAATGGAGCCTGGATAGGAAAACACATCATGTGAGGGCGCGCGCCATGAAAGGACTTGCGAAATGAGCCAGCGCTCCTTCTTTCATCCCTGATGCATCCGGAATTGATTTTTATTCATCAGAATTTTGCCACACTCACCCGCCACACTTATTAAATAAAGATCTGATGCAGAGGTAACGCAAAATGCAGGCTTTGGAAAACTTTATCATGGTGGCTATCGCAGGCGCCGCGTTTGTTATTTTTATGGAATTTTATACACTGCTCTGACAGAAACAATACTGCCAGGCAGTGTGGCCGAAAGCTTAAGGTTTTAAAAAATCCAATTGCGATTCGAAGTAGGGACCCCATTCCAGGCTTTTGTAAACAGGGTCACGCTGACATGAGTCGAATTTTATAAAGTAGGTCCCCAAAACAGGATCCTGCCGCACAATCACCCCCTGTTGCCCAATCCATCGGCCTGTGAGTGTTTTCACTTTTCTGCCAAGATTTTTATTCGGCGGCTTTTTTACACCACTTTGACCGCGGCCGGATGCTTCACTAACCGCCGGTTTCTCTGTTCTCTGCTTTTTGTTGACCGGACTTTTTCTTACCGCCACTTTGATGGTTTTGCTTGCCGCGGCTTTATTTTTAATTGGCTTGTTTTTGGAGCCCGTCCGGGCTTTTGCCTTGCCATGCTTTACCGTTGCAGGTTTTTTCCTGCCTGGCGCCGGCTTCTTTGTGGTGGTTTTTTTTCTTGCTGCCATGATGTTGGACTGTTAGCTTGCTGAGAAGGGTGCGTATTGTACCAAATGATGATGTAATCGTGCTGACCTGAACAGTTTTTGGAAAGCCACAAGTGAATCCGGAATATATATCGGGTTTTACCTGTTAAACTGTAGCAAAAGGCGACAGGCGCATCATTGCATACCATCCTTTTCAAAAACTTATTCATAATCAGCCAAATATCGGTATTTAAAGGCGATGTAAATAATATGAGGTTCAATGGTGTAAAAGGGTCTGAAGCAGTCTATTTACCGAAGGATTCGTGAACACCCACGCATGCCCGCAAAACAACAGGAATCAAAATGGTATGTGTATCTGCTGCGTTGCCGTGACGGCAGCCTGTATACCGGTATCGCCAAATCTCCTGAAAAACGGCTCATTGAACACAATACGGATAACCGGCAGGGCGCCAAATATACCCGCACCCGAAGGCCGGTAAAACTGGTATATCAGGAATGTCTTGCGTCCCGATCCCTCGCCGCCAGACGTGAAGCCGCCATTAAACGCCTGCCGAAAAATCAGAAAGAAATACTGGTTTTGTCCCGGAAAGCTCCTGTTATGTCTCGAAAACGGAAAAAATCCGCCCAAATCAGGGTGAAAATCAGGAATTGATCCACAAAAACCACGTAACGAATAAACCGAAATCTTGCGCGATTAACAAGTTTCATTATACTAATTACTGAGACGGCTGACGTAATACCTTAAGTTCTGACCGTCAAGTAAGATTGCAATTGTTCAAGTCATTTCAGAAAGTCCGGTTCGGTTCTATCTCGTAAATTGCCTTGTATGATCTGCAATAATTCACTAACTTTTTGAAATATGAGGTAATTTCTATGAGCACTGGTACCGTTAAATGGTTTAACGAATCTAAAGGTTTTGGATTCATTTCACCAAGTGATGGTGGCAAGGATGTATTTGTACACTTTTCCGCGATCCAGGGTGATGGATTCCGGAGCTTGGCGGAAGGCCAAGCAGTAAGGTTTGACGTCGAGCAAGGTCCCAAAGGTCCCCAGGCAGCGAACGTAACTGTACAAAGCTAAGCTCAGAGTTAATTTTAAACACTCCAACTAACGAAAACCCACTGCTGCGTAACAGCTGTGGGTTTTTTGTTCCCGCACAGCGCCGCTCCATCAAGGCCTCTGCATCAAGATAGTATTACATCCTCAAGGCATTGCCGGGAAAATTACATGCCTTCACGAAATTGCGCGGCATTGCCCGGCGGGCAATGATATCGTCAGATTGGCCAAACGATTCACGCACGGTTACAATTTTCCGGAACGACTAGCCGGAACCGCCAGCCAACCTCATGCAGCCACTAAAAGATCAATTCTATAATCCCGGTTTTTACCGGCAATTGAGCCAGGCGTTTGCCCGAATAGATCCTGATATTGATGCCAACAAATTTTATCAGGCCTGCATCAGGAATCTGTCCGCGATGGAACTCAAACAACGTGTGCAACACACAGCGGACATATGCCGGCAATTCCTGCCAGACAATTACCCGCAGGCGCTCAAACGTTTGTATGCTTACGCAGCGACACTCAACGAAAACAGTTTCAGCTATATGTTCATGCCGGACTTTGTAGCGCGGTATGGAACGCATGATTTCAAACGCTCCATGCAGGCTTTAAAGGACTTTACGCAATACTCGTCCTCGGAACTCGCAATACGGGTATTTCTTCAAGATGATCTGGATCGCACCTTGTCCATCTTAAAAAAATGGACAAACAGCGAAAACGTGCACATCCGCCGTTTGACCAGTGAAGGAACCAGGCCGCGCCTGCCCTGGGCGGTTCGCATCAAGGCATTCCTGGAAAAACCATCATACTGCTTCCCTATCCTGCAGGATCTGAAAGCGGATCACGAAAAATACGTGCAAAAGTCCGTTGCCAACCATCTCAATGATATTTCCAAAGATCACCCTGAAAAAATGCTGCAACTGGTGAAAAGCTGGGACGGCAATAATCAATCAACTCAGTGGATCATTCGCCACGCCGCAAGGACGCTGATAAAAAAGGGCAACCGCCAGGCCTTGGCATTATTTGGCGCCGGAGAGAAACCAAAAATCAAACTCCGTAAATTCGCGCTCAACGCAAGCGAGTTGCAATTGGGAAATGATCTTGAATTCGAGCTGGAGCTGGTTTCCTGCGCCAATCAGGCGCAACAACTCATAATTGACTACCGTATTCACTATGTAAAAGCATCCGGCCGCACCAGCCCCAAGGTGTTCAAACTGAAAACAGCAATGCTCAAACCCAGGCAATCGCTGACCTTACGCAAAAAACATTCTGTAAAAAATTTCACAACGCGCAAGCACTATTCCGGCCGGCATCAAATCGAACTGCTGATTAACGGCGTGCGGATAAAAAACCTGCACTTCCATCTTGATGCCGGGCGTGCTTAACAACGGACTAACCGGCCAGTATTCATGGAAAATCCCAAACACGCGACGGAAACAAACATTGCATTGCTCGTAAAAAACCTGCTTGAGAAAAGCAGAATGCGCTTCCATCGTCATTGCGTTATTCTTGCGGGTGCTCAGCCATGGTGTCATGCAAGCCTGAAAAAGATCGCTGAACACAACGCTCTCAACAATCTATTGGCCGCCGCAACAACTCCACTTGATATCAGCAACAGCAGGCAGATTAATCCGTCTGATGCGCCGCACTATCTGGGTCACGAATATGAACACGCTGTCATTGATTTCTTCGACGGCATCGATCCGAATGCGCTTGGATCTTTATCCGGCTCGATCAGCGGTGGCGGCCTGTTGATTCTTCTGATGCCGCCACTGGAAACTTTGCAGGATTTTGCGGATCCTGAGCAACAACGCATGGCCATCTGGCCTTACGATGCGAAAAATGTTGGCAGGCGTTTCCTGCAACGCCTGAAGAAAATCATCGCCAATTCCGGTGATGTCACCCTGATCCAGGAAAACCAGCCATTACCTGATCATAGCGCCACGGCAGACACCGCGGATCTAAAAGGTTATCTTCAAAATGATGTTTGCCGAACCGTGGATCAAAAACGGGCCGTGGACGCCATTGGGCATGTCGTGCGCGGGCATCGCCGCCGTCCCCTGGTGATCACGGCGAATCGAGGCCGGGGCAAATCCGCAGCGCTGGGTATCTCGGCCGCAAAGCTTTTACAGCAAGGTGTAAAACGCATCATAGTCACCGGTCCCCGGCTTAATGCCGCGGGAACGGTGTTCAAGCATGCGCGGACTCTATTAAACGATGCGCTGCTTGCGTCCGGCAGTATTGTCACCAGTACAGGTTGTCTGGAATATATCGCACCCGATGTGTTATGCCGCGAGACACCGGCATGCAATCTGTTGCTGATTGACGAAGCAGCCGCGGTTCCGGTGCCCATCCTGCATCGGTTATTACAACGCTATTCACGAATTGTGTTTGCAACCACAACGTACGGCTATGAAGGCACCGGGCGGGGCTTTACTGTCAAGTTTCAGGAAACACTCGACCGGGAAACACCCGGCTGGCATGCGCTGGAGATGGAATTACCCATACGCTGGGCGCCTGACGATCCCGTAGAGCGCTTTGTCTTCCAGTGTTTGTTACTGGACGCAACGGTTGCCGAAACCGGCTTTGCCTTCGACGCACACGCAATTACGGTAACCAAACTCAATCGCGCCACACTGATCGAAGATGAAAATTTATTATCCGCCATATTTGGTTTACTGGTGCTCGCTCATTACCAGACTCAACCGCGGGATCTGCGCTATCTGCTGGACGCCATCGATCTGGATATTTTTGTTGCGTCTTGTAACGGTGTATTAGTTGGTACCGCCTTGGTGGAACTGGAAGGTAATCTCGACAAAACGATTGCCGATGCCGTGCACCGCAACGAACGGCGCGTCATGGGGCATCTATTGCCGCAAACCCTGGAGTCGTTCGCGGGCCTCAGGCATGCCAGCCAGGTAAAATATGCGCGCATTGTTCGTATTGCCGTGCATCCGGGATTCCGGCGCCAGGGAATCGGCCATCAACTGTTACAGCATATTGAAACGGATGCGCACCAACGGCAGGTGGACATTGCCGGCAGTTCTTTTGGTGCGGACAGCAGTTTACTGAGTTTCTGGCATAGCGCCGCGTATTTTCCCGCGCACCTCGGTCTGAAACACAACGCGGCAACCGGCACTCATGCCATTAGCTACATAAAAGCCTTATCGGACCAAGGGGGAAAATTCGTGGAAGCGGCCGTTGCCAAATTCAACAGCCGCTTTTCCTTTATGCTGGCAGAAGCTTATCAAGACCTTGAGTGTGATGTGGCGGCGAAAATTTATAAAACTTTCACCCAAGGCCAGAATCTGCAGCTTTCGAAAGACGAATGGAATGACATCACGTCGTTTGCAACCGCAGGACGCGGTTATGAAATCAATTCATTTCCGATTACAAAATTGATTTCGCATTTGTTCGAGCAAGGTAAAATTGACCGCCTGTGTTCCTTCGATGAGCAATGCATATTAATGAAAAAAGTGCTGCAACGGCTTTCCTGGCAGGAAATCATCACCACGCTTGGCCTGAAGGGAAAACGCGATGCCATTGCAAAATTGCGGGAAACGCTTTGCAAGCTAATAAATGATGAATCTGTTAAACACATCATTAAAATCGCCGATCAATAACCTGTTAACGCACTCAATGGATGTATCATTGACTGGATTTTTAAAGGATAACAACGAGCGCGCGAGAATCCTGCTGTTTATTACACCGGCTTCAAGTCCTGCGCGCCGGCGCTCCTGATATGGATATCCCGCTGCGGGAAAGGTATCTCAATATTATTTTTCCTGAACATGGCGTCGAGCATGTAATTCATATCGCTCAGCACGGACAGCCGTTCATCGATATTTTTAATATGGCAACGCAATTCAAAATTCAATGAGCTTTCGCCAAAGCTGAGAAACAATGCCTGAATCGGATATCCATCACTGCCCTTGATCACCGCGTCATGAGAATTGGCCAGCTCCAGTAACAGGTTTTTCACTTTTTCCGTATCTGAACCGTAAGCAACGCCGATAGGCAACCGCAGCCTCCCGCTCCGGTCGTATAGCATCCAGTTGGTAACCTGATTGGAGATTAAATCCGAATTAGGCACGATGACATCAGACCGGTCGAATGTTTGTATTTGTGTTGAACGGATGCTGATTTTTTTGACATAACCTTCAGTATTTCCCACCACTATCCAATCACCTTTTTTGATGGGGCGCTCAAACAATAATATCAAACCGGATACAAAGTTGTTCACGATGTTCTGCAGGCCGAAACCAATACCCACCGACAACGCGCCGGCAATGATGGCAAGGTTGGTGAACGTTGCCCCGGCCACGCTAAACCCAATCAGCAAGGCAATAGTGACTCCAACATACCCGATAATGGTCACGATGGTTTCACGGGCGCCCTTCTCGATATCCGCCTTTGCCAACCATCGTTTTTCGATGTTCGACTTTAACCAGCCACTGGCAACATACAGTAAATAAAAAATTAAAATTGCAAATACAATCCGCACAGGATTGATCGTCAGATTCCCGAGAGTAAACCCGTACAAAAACCAGTTCTGGATCGTGACAATAACTTCATCGGAAAAATCCAGGACATGAATTGCGATAAAGAAAAACACGAGCCAAAGAGACGTATGTATAAAAAAACTAAACGCAATCATGCCGGGGATGCGTTGTTTCTCCCTGAGTCCAAGCGATCGTTTAAAAACCCTGCTTATTGCATACGTGTCATTCTCGAGAACACTGATAAATTCATTGAACAGCCACTGAATGGCTCTAAAGAATCCATATAGAAATGCCAGGGAAAACACTGTCCGCAATACGAAATAGGAAAAATTGCGATAGCCGAGCAATTCGAAAACCAGCGTAACCAGTAACACAAACATCAGCGCCGCGCGCAACAAACGGAACTTTTCCCAGCCTCTGATTCTTCCACTGATCAACAACAGGGCAATCACCAGCGGCACGCTAATGATGACAAACACATCGCGTGTAATAAGGACTGTAAGCTCCGGGGGTTCGGCGCTGAAAATCATCCAGAATATAATTACGCCTGCAAATATCACATGGACAAAAACATAAAACCAGAGCGATAAAATCCTGGCAACATCATCATTCAGCTGCGTTATGCTGCGCGCCGGCGGCCGCGGGAATAACACCATCTCAACGGCAAGCCGCGCAAGAAAATACAAAGGCAGCAACAGAAAAATAATTTGAATAAAGGTCGCCGAAGCGAACGTCGGCTGAAATTGCAAAACGAAGACGGCCAGGACGATGGCAGGAACCAGCCGCGGCAGGTACCGGATAACCGTTAGTATTACGCTCTGTACAAATATATCTAAAGGCGCATCTCCGAAGCGCCTGGCAGCCGACCAGACTTTCAGTTTTTTTCTGGCCCAGTAAGTCACGATACCTGCCAGTAAAATCCAGACCGCCAGCGCGATGTAGTCATTCAGCGACAATTGTTCCAGGCCATGGCGCTGCATGATGAATTTTGAGAGCGCCGCGATCACAAGAGCATCCGTTTCAATGGCCCTGGGAATTACTTCAATCAGCGTGGGACCACGGTTAAGCAGCCGCGCTTTAAACAGAGCTTGAGACTTATCCTGATACTCTTTGTGCCGTTCCGTCACCGCGATCGAAAGCACCTTGTACTTGGTTAACAACGCCTCATCCTGCTGCAGTTCCTTCTTGATGGTGAGGCGTTTTTCCCGCACCATCTGCGGTTCCGCGCTATTTGGCTCACCGAGGCTTTCGAGTTGGAGCCTGATTTCGCTGACCAGCGCCTGTTGCTTTTCAGTCTGCGTGTCGACCTTACCTTTGAGAATCGCAAGTTCCTTTAAAGTTTTTTTTACCCAATCCTCAGTCAATTCTTTTGATGCAATTTCCGCCTCGATTTTCGTCAATTGCGTTTGCAGATCTTCTATCTCTGATGCGTATACGCATACCGCCAAAAGCGGCAATAAAAGCAATAGCAGTGCGCGGTACACACAGGTTTTCAGACGGGCAATACGAACGACATGGGTCATTTCCCGAAAGGGACTTAATAGAATAACCGGAAATTTTCTCATGACCAGGATTTTACATTAGGTAACAACGGCGCAGCAAATAGTCCACGACCGGGTTGATGACTCAACCCCCGCTTATTGTAACGGTAAATATAATCCAGCGCAGGCGCTATAGTTGCTGCAGATCACGGCAAGTGTGATTTTTTTTGAATCGCGCAGATCGAACAACGTTTGCAAGCTAATTCTTTTTCGGATCGGCCAATGACGAGGTGTGGACAGGCAACGCAAAAGATAATAACGCCGCGGTCAGAAGAAAACCCGCTGACCACCATAAACATCCGGTCAAACCCCATACCTGATAGACCCAGCCCGATAGTACCGTCCCGGTCAAACGGCCACCGGCATTGGCCACGTACTAAAAACCCACATTCATCGCCACCTTGTCGTGGTCGGAATAATCAAGAATGAGATAAGAATGCACTGCGGAATTAATGGCGAACACAATACCAAACAGCCCCAGACCAATAATCAAGGACCAGGCCGGATCAAGCTCATACATCAGCGCCAAAGCAATTACGGCTGGCGCCAGCGCCAGCACGAATGCCCAGATACGGGCGGTTGCGCCATCCGGCCCCGAGTCATGATGACTTTTTCGTATTAGCTCAGGCGCAGCGGCCTGAACTATTCCGTAGCCAATAATCCAGAGCGCCAGGAAACCACCGGTTTGCATGAATTCCCAACCCAGCACGGAATACAGGTATACCGGCAAGCCGACGACGAACCAGATATCGCGGGCGCAGAACAGAAAAAAGCGCGCCGCTGACAGCCAGTTGATTTCCGCCGTCTTGGAAAAGACCTGGGTAAACCTGGGTTTGGCCCTGGATTTGCCGAGATCACGCGGCAATAAAATAATTGTCACCGCCAATACCAGTAACAATCCACCAGCAAGAATCAACAACGCATTGCGAAAGCCGGCCAGCGATAACAATGCCGCGCCCGCAAAAAAACCCACGCCTTTGAGGGCGTTTTTGGACCCCGTGAGCACCGCGACCCATTTGAATAACCGCGGCCGGGCATTTTCACCTTGCGGGAGCATGAGTCTGACACTGGCTTTGGCGCTCATTTTATTGAGGTCTTTGGCGATACCGGAGAGCGCCTGCGCGAACATGACGTAAGGCACGCTTAACCAGGCATCAGGCGCCGTCAACATGGCTAACGCAATCACCTGCAACGCCATTCCCGCATGCATGGTTAGATTAAGACCCAGGCGCGCGCCAACCCACCCGCCGGTCAGGTTCGTCACCACCCCAAAGAATTCATAGAACAAAAACAACATGGCGACTTCATACGGACTGTAGCCTAGCTGGTGAAAGTACAACAGCACCAGCATGCGTATGGCTCCATCGGTGATGGTAAATCCCCAGTAGCCGCCGGTAACAACAAAATAATTTCGTAGCCTAATATCCGATTCGTTCATGCAGGCAGCCTGGATAAACGGTATTGCCTACCGCGAACGACTTTGCGCGCAAGTTCCATCATTCGGCTGACATAATCTGCTTCATTGCTATACCAGATCAACACATTCCCCTGGACATTATCAACAACCATCGTGGACAGCCCATCAACAACGCGCGCGGGTATTATCTTTACACTTGACAGACACTAGGAACAGTTCTACATAACCATCAACACCATTTAACTGGTATTGCCCGGCAGTCACATCGTGATTCCAGCGGTCACGCGCGGAGTTATACTTTAAGAAAGGCGCGGAGCACGCGGCGCGGAATCCCAAACGGCCCTTGCGGCCAATGCTATTAAGTGTTCCGCGAATTGTCATAATTAACTTGTTTCCGGATTTTTATGCCCATTTTGTTGATCAATTGTTACAGTTTAGTTACACACCTCGGGACACATCGGAGCGCCATGTCCTGATACAGCGGATTTTTAGGCGTACTGTCCGGATTGTGGAAATTCTGCAAACTATCTGCGCTTAACGCGTTCACTATTTTCCGGCAGGCGAAAAAAAGGCGGTGATATACCGCCTTTATTGTCCCGGTATTTGACAGGATTTTATAAGGGTCTTTTAATAGTGACCGCGCCGCGTAGATCGCCAGCCTTGTATCCTTTTGCCTGATCGTGCGGATAACGTTCCTGCAGCAATGCTTTCACTTCTTCTTTCATTCCGGCAGGATCGCCATGACACTCCAGGCACTGAGGTTGCACGCCGATCGCTTTCATGAAGCGGAAATACTTGCCATTGGGTTCATCCACTATTTCAGCAAACGCCATTTTTTCAAAAGTTTCACCCTTGCCCACACGCTCCTGGAATTGCGCCAACACCTTTTGTTCCCAGGGATCGGGCAAGCCCAGCATGGGATTGCGCACCCGGGTGCCAACGCGCGTGACCTTCCAGCCTTTGTCCCGGGAGATTTGCCCGGTAATCTGCGGCGCCAGTTCAGAACATACTTTCACCGCCGCCACCGGACCACCCGCCTTCATTTCCTTTTGCATGGCTTCACCCAATTGCTTCACAAACGCCTGCGCGGTATCTGCTGCCTCCTGTTTCATGGTATCCATATCACTGGCGGAACTTTGCGCGCTTGACAACATAAACAATAATGCACCCGTAACACAGGATAGTTTCATCATAGAGCCTCCATTAATTGTTTTAAAACCAATAGTTGTTTTAAGACAAAAAGTGACGTACCAGATGTACCGGGATGCAGACCGGTAATAACCAAATCAGAACATCAGAAATTTAGAGCGATTGACAATCGGAACAACACCCACCCACAGTCTTTGAATATCCACGTTTATATTTATTAAGTACAGCTGAAATAACAAACAGCCTGACTAATGCATGCGGGCATTGACAGAGTTTAGATTTACTTTTGGCAAATGTATATTCCGGCGGTTATTGCCTTTTCGGTAACAGTGGCTGAATAATGATCGTGAGTTCAGTGTTAGTAATCCTGTTGTCCCCGTCTTCGTCGATTTCATTAAACAACAAAGGTCCGGAGGTCGCCAGCTCAGCGATCCGTTGACGCATGTTAACAATATTGGGATCTGTCTGAAGCTGGGCAAACTCATGTTCATCCAGGAAGCTGTCATTGTTTGTGTCATGGCGCGAAAACGCATCATAAATGGTCTGATAGTGCTGCTTCGTTTCCGGGCTGGATAAAGTGGGATCGCCTATTTCATGGGTACGCTTTGCCGTACAGGACAATAAAACCAGGCACACGGCCGCAACGCCAGGCAGATTCGGAAGTTTTATCATTGTTTTCAGCTCCTGTGTTTGCTGTCTATTACGGTGTTCAGACGGCCTGATCAGTCTGCAGCTCCTGCGTTACATTTACCTCTCTTAAGTGTAGCAGGCTATAAATCGCCGGCACCAGAAACAAACTGACAATCATGGAAAAAGACAAGCCGGATACAATGGTTACCGCGAGTGGTTGCAGCATTTCGGCGCCTTCACCCAATCCGAGCGCCAGCGGTATCATACCCACCACGGTGGTCAGGGTGGTCATAAGTATCGGGCGCAGCCTGACCCTGGCCGCCTGAATGATCGCGTCATTCTTGGCCACGCCTTTTGCGCGCACGATTTCCACGTATTCCACCAGAACAATAGCGTTGTTTACCACAATTCCCGCCAGCATAATCAAGCCAAGCTTGACCGGCATGGACAGCTGCAAACTCATCAAGTCCACACCGATGGCGACGCCAATCGCTGCATAGGGTACGCTCAGCATAATTACAAACGGATTGAGCAGAGATTCATACTGCACCGCCATTACCACGAACACCAGAAACAAGGCCAGCGCAATCAAAACGACCACCAACTTCTGGCCTTCCTGCAACAACTTGCTGGAGCCAGCGTCATATATGCTGTACCCGCTGGGCACCGGAAAATCCGCCAGCACCTTATTTATTTCCTGCGTAACACCGCCCAGTGTCGCATCTTCAGACAAGGTTGCACTGATTTCCACGATACGCATTTGGCTATCGCGGGAGATATTGGCTGGCGATTTAACTAAACTAATATTCGCAACACTGCCCATATACACCGGCGCCTTATCCTTGGCGCCCGCGAACAATAATATCGACTCGAGATCCTGAGGATTGGCGGCTTCGGTTTGCGGCAGGCGAACTCTCACATCATAGGCGCGGTCTCCCTCGATAAAATCCGTGACCACACTGCCTTCCAAAGCGATCTTCATGGCGTCTGTAATATCTCCCACATTGAATCCCAGGGCGCTGGCCCGTTCCCGGTCGATGTTAATCGATAACTCAAAGTTCTCTTCTTCCAGGGACTGCTCCAGATTTTTCAAGCCTTCTGTATTTATCAATCGATCCACCAGATCGCGGGCGATTTTAGCCAGGGTATCCAGATCCTGCCCCTGTATGCGCAAACTAACGTCTTCATCACCCCGGCTGGTGCGGATACCACGAATGCCCCGTTGGGACATATTGATCTTGATACCGGCCATTTGCTGCTGGGCAATCAGCTTGTTCATTTTCTCTATCCAGGCCTGGCTGCTAATATCACGCTGATCGACAGGCGCCAGTTGCACGGTAAGGGTGCTCTCATTGGGACTTTCGCGCTCGGTGCGTCCAAACACGGCGCCACCAACCAGGCTAAAAACCGTCTCGGTTTCAGGTTGCGAAAGCATCAACTCTTCAATCATCCTCACACTGGCGTCCATTTCATCCAAAGCAACGCCGGTGTCAGCCCGGATTTTCGCGGTGATTTGCCCGTCATCCAGCTTGGGTAAAAAGATTTCTTTTCCACTGAAAAATATTGTCGGCACCGCATAAAACATACCGGCGCTAAACAACACCAATAACGTCCCGCGGAATTGTAAAACCCAGGTCAGTGACCGGGCATAATATTCCTGCAAACGGTGCATTCCGCCATCAATCACTTTACGGACGCGGCTATCACCGGTGGTGGTGACTTTTGCCGCCAGTGTAGGGACGAGGGTTAACGCAATCACCATTGAAGCCAGGATGGCGGCGGAAATCGTAAAGATCAGCTCCCGGAATAACAATCCGGTCAGGCCGCCAATGAACAAAAACGGCAGTACCGCCGCAAGATTGGTGGAGGTGGATGCGACTATGGCGCTATTCACTTCCTTGGCCGCAGTAACCGCGGATTGCCCGGATGGCGCATGGTCCTCGCGCTGGTGCCGGTAAATGTTTTCCAGCATGACAATCGTATTATCCACCAGCATACCTACGCCCAGCGCCAGGCCGCCAAGCGTCATCACATTTAACGTCAATCCGCCCCAGCCCATCAACACAAACGTCACCATAATCGCGATCGGAATCGCGCTGCCAATGATCAGGGTGCGGCGCAGGTTGCCCAGGAAAATATAAACCACGGCCATTGCCAACAGCGCGCCGCTGATGGCTGCCGCGGTGGAATTGCTCAGAGACTGCCGGATATAAACAGACTGGTCGCCGACAGGCACTATTTCAACATCATCCGGCAGCAATCCTTGCGCGCGCAAATAAGCCATGCGTTCATTGACAACATCCACCACGGCAACTGTATTGGCATTCGGTTGTTTCTGAATCGACAATTTTATGCCGCTAATACCGTTAGCCCGTATCCGGATGCGTTCGTCCTCATGGGTATCAATCACATTGGCCACTTCGCCCAGGTAAATTGTCTTGCCATTCGCCGCCGGCAAGGGAAGTTGCATGATCTGGCTAACCTCGGTAAACCGGCCACTGATCTTGCCCGATATTTGCTGGCGTGACATCTGCAAACGCCCCGCGGGATCTTCCCGGTTTCCACGTTGCAAGGTTTCAATTACGTCATTCATGCTTAACCCGATTCCCGCCAGGCGTTGCTGGTCAACCAGCACATGAATTTCGCGGACCATGCCTCCGCCGACTTCCGCCGCGGCGACACCCGGCAAATTGAGAAACCATTTTCGCAGCACATCATCACTCCAGCTGCGCAGCTCAACTGCATCGCGCATTGCTGAAGTCACAACGAATTCCAGAACCGGAATTTGCGAAGGATCGCGTTTGAAGATAACCGGCGGATCAATGGTATCCGGCAGAAAGCGCTTGGCTCGATCCAGCCGGGTGCTGGCATCACGCAATGCGATATCAATATCTTTGCCGTATTCAAACGACAAATCCACCGATGAGGCTCCCTGGGATGTGCGGGATTGGATACTGATGGCGTCTTCAGTGATTGCCAGCTGTTCTTCCAGCTGGCGCGTTACGCGGTCTTCCATTACAGTCGCCGGCACGCCAGGATCGATAATCCGGACGCGTATTTCTGGATATATAATATGTGGCAGCAAATCGATGGACAGGCGCCCCAGCGCAAACACGCCTAACACAACCACCGCCAGCGAAATCACACTCACCCCAACAGGATGCCGTATCGATAGCGCGGCCAACCCACCAGTGCGCGCGGTGAGTTGCTTTAATCCCAGTTTTAAAGGTTGCTGAGCCATATAACCATACTTTGGTTGATTGGTTATTCTAATGATCCATCATGATTTATTTGATTGGTTTGAGGCATCAGCCGGTTTCGGCTTGTCATCACTAGCTTGGTTTTTCTTGCCTTCCGCAGAAACAACTTTTACCTTTTTACCGGGCGTCAAATCGAGAAATCCCTTGGTTACGACCTGCTGTCCATCCTCGAGTCCTTTTAGTATTTCAATTTGTTCGCCAATTCGCAATCCAACCACTACCGGCGCATGCTGTACTTTCCCTTCCGCATCCAGTGTAACCACATATTCACCTTTTTGATCCCTGCGTAACGCGCTAAAGGGAATCATCATCCGGTCCGCCGCCAGGGTAGTCAGTTTTACCCTGCACAATTGACCGGGACGCGCGCCTTGCGGCACCGGTTTGAGCTCCACTTCCACGGTACCCTGCCGTGTCACTGGATCCATATTGGGGAATATACGGACCACTTTACCTTCGAAAGCCTTGTCTCCCAGAGCGTCAATGGAAACTTCCACCGGATGATTCAGTGTTAATTGTGAAATCAGCAATTCAGACAGGGTCACTTCCGTGACCAGGGAAGTGGGATCGGAAATAGTCAGTAAATGCGTGTAGCGTTCCGCAATGTTGCCGGGTTCGCTCAGGCGTGCGCTGACAATACCGTTCATGGGACTCACGATCGTGGTGTAGGATAATCGTGTTTTCAAAACTTCTTCATCCGCCCTGGCGACTTCCACGGCTGTTTCCGCCCGGTTTAGCTCCTCATCGGACACCAGTTTTTTCTTGAAAAGATTTTGGATTCGCTTGAGGTCCTGGTCAGCCTGATGCCGAGTCGCCTGCGCTCTTCCCAGTTGCGAACGCAACAGCTTGTCATCAAGCCGCACCACCACGTCGCCTTTTTTAATGAGATCGCCTTCAAAGTAGGGTAAATGAATGATCTCACCCTCTTCCTGATTGTGTATTGCCACTTCGCGGCGCGCGCGCAAGGTGCCGGTTCGTATCCGTTCCACTCCGAGCCGGGAGCGTTCAACGACAACCGCCTCAACGAGATGGTCTTTGCCCTTGCTTTTCGTTTGTGGTTTTTCGGGTGTTTCCCGAGAACAGGCGGTGATGACCAGTAACACGAGCGTTACTGATAACCATACAGATCGAGCTGCCAGCCAATGCATAGAATCACTTCAATTAAAAACGGGATTATAGTTCTCAGACCTAAGAAGCATTCTTTATACGCCAAAGATCTGTTGTATAGCAATGCTTTTATCACCAGACACCGCGTTCCAGTTATCCCAGGTCAATCAAGGCCATCAGTGTCATGGGCTCTTCTTCATCATCTTCGGCATCGGTTTCAGTTTCACCGGTTACTTGCCGCCACATCCAGTAATCCAATTCAGGCTGGGACACGCTGCTTTGCGGTTGCGAGCTTGGAGATGGAGAATGAAATTCCATTATCGACAGCGTGATTACAAATACTGCGATGCTTGCGGCAACCATACCTGTCCAGCCGCCAAAATCAATCAGCGGCCGCCTGGTTTTGGAAACGCCTTCATGGCGCCCGCTGTATTTCCCTGACTTGACCTGCGCGGGAAGGTTGTTCACGATTCGCGAGATCAGTTGCACGTCGGCCGGTTCGCGCGGGTTCTGCTGCATGCCGCCACTGATCAGCAACCAGTCCAGCTGACCGGCTTCCCGCTGCAGATTTTGCAGTTCCGTTGAATGCTGTATTAATGCCAACGCCGCCGCCCGTTCGTCATCAGGCCACGCCTCCGGATTGGCCCCATAACAATCAAGCAGTTCAACTACACGTTCAGGAGTGATCAGTTTTGCCATTTTGCCGCTCGCCGTTTTTCTGTTCATAGTTGAGTTTCCATCATCGTATTGCGAAGTGCGCGCCGGGCCCGCGACAACAACGACTCAAGCGCATCTACACTAATATCCATAACAGCCGCCGCATCCAGATTGGAAAGTCCCTGGTAAACACACAGCACAAGTGCTGTACGCTGTCTTTCGGGTAATTCATTTAATGCCGCCGCGACTTTCTGTTGCTGCTGGTTTCGATATAAATTTTCATCGGGTTGTTCACCAGCTGTCAGAGATACCTCGTCATCAACGGAGGTAACCGGTTTGCGTTTGCGCAATTCATCAATACACAGGTTGTACGTAATGCGGTAAATCCAGCTGCGCAAACTGAAACCTTTTTCCTCCCAGTTGGGAGCATTGTTCCACAAGCGGATAAACGCTTCCTGCGCAACATCTTCCGCGTCCGGACGGCGCCCCACATAGCGCAGTGCGAAATGAATCAGCGGCGCCAGGTGACGTGTGACAATTTCCGTAAACGCATCCTTGTCACCCTTCGCGACGGCCATCATCAACTGGCCATCCTCTTGCGCCGCCCATGTGTTGTGTGCCGTATACAGAGACGTCAGTTGTTCCATACTTGCAGGCAATTGTCAGTTATTCAGACTCTGGACGGTTAATTCCAGGAACTTTTCTTGCTACGGTAGTCGCGCACTTCTTCCAGAGTTACTGTTTGATCACCATTGGCATCAAGGCGCTTGAACCAGTTCGTCCATGCTGTAAGGCTTTCGTCACGGGTCAATTGACCATCATTATTGGCATCCAGCTTGGTAAATATTTTTCCGTTATCCTTGCCATGGTTATCCTTGCTGTGATAATCATGATGACCGTGTTTGTGTCCCTGCCGGCTGGCTTTGTGCGCAGCGAACTCTTCCTTGCTGATGACACCGTCACTATTGGTATCCATACTTTGGAAGCGCGTTTCAGCATATTTTTGTTTGTAACTTATATACTCATCGCGGCTAACCTGGCCATCTTTATTATTGTCCATGGACTGAAATTTTTGCTCGTGCCGTTCGTCGCGTTTTTGCGTCATGTAAGCCTGAAATTCTTCCTTGCTGACCACGCTGTTGTTGTCGCTGTCCATTGTATCGAAACGCTTCGCTACAGCCTCATTGAATTCAACCATATTGACGGCATTGTCTCCATTGGTATCGAAATAGCTCATGAAGCGGCTTTTTCCATCGCCATGCGTATACGAATCCGCCAGTAGCGGGGTGGACATAACAATCATACAGGTTATAAACAAGTTCTTAACTAATTGTTTTTTCATAACTTTATCCTATCTCGACGTTAACTGAATGTTTCAAACCTAATGTTAGGTGTTTGTTTGATGATTAAAACGGATGAAACAAAAAATTCCGTCGCAAGAACCCTGACAAAATTTTTAGCGGGCTGAATGAAAAACAAATATTACGGGAGGAATTATAAGAATACGCGCGGGTAAACCGGCAAAACAATTTCACATCTTGGCGCCACTACTCGACAACAAATCAACTATTGCCGGCGAGGACCCTATCCTGGCAAATCTTAACATCGATACTCCATTAGGCAATTTATGATTAATATTGGCGCCTGCTTCGATTAACGAGCGGCATAGCTCATAATCCTGCGAAAATATTGCTATGAATAACGGTGAGACACCCCGGTTATCCACTGAGTTCACGTCAGCGCCGCGTTCCAATAAAACACGAATCACCTGCTCCCATTGATTGTGCCAGCGGATATCAGCGGTTGCGCTCGTGTCACCCTGGTTAACTGACAGGCCAAGCACCGAGATCAGAAGCGCGGTTTGCCCATCGGTATTGCGGGCTTCAATATTGGCGCCTTTTTCCAGCAATTTATCAACCACTTGCGGGTAACCCAATAAAGACGCCGAAATAAGCGGAGTAAATCCCAGGGCATCCTTTTGTTCAATGGGCGCGCCAAGTTCGAGTATTTTATTCGTCAATTCCGGCGGCCCGAACATGGCGGCAAATAATGGTGAATGGCCGTCTTTATCTGCGGTATTTAACAATTCCCCTTGCTTTACATAGCTAACAAATTTTTCTATATCACCATCCGTTGCCAGGGAAACCAGTTCATCAATATGTTGATCAACGATTAAATCAGCAAAAACTGGCGGGGCAAAAAGAATGGTCAAGACTATCGAGGAAACTACCAATCGGGATACTGCCGGAAACCTGATGCGCTGCATATAATGATCACACTGCCGATACTGCTTTAACCGCCATTTGCGTTCTGTATCGGACACCAGAGCAGTCGTTTGATAGCTGGCAATTACCCTCGTGTTAAAAAAACCACAATACTGCGCACTGTGTCACGAAGCCTTTTTAGTCATTGAACGCAGTGATCCGGCGCAATTGCGATTATATCGACGCGGTTACAGGGAAGCTTGCCGCGGCGGACAATACTTCACAAAAAGCGTTATTTTATCATTTGCTGCAAACCGCTATTATCCAGCCAGTCACAGGCTTTTTTATATCCGCCTTTGCAGGATTTCTGCAGAAAGTTTAAGCCGCGCGGCATGTCCGCAGGAACCATTCCGCCCTCGAAATACGCCAGGCCAACAGTGTAACACTCAACGTAATCGCTTTGTTTGCAGCGCTGTTCACCCATCCGTAAACCATCATCGATAAACATTTTTGCCTGCTTCGGATCTTTGGCGATTTTATTGCCTCTTAATTCGCCTGTCAGGTACGCCACGCCGACGTTGAGACAATCCTGAGTGCTGCCTTGATTGCAACTGGTTTTCATACTATCCAACCACGCCGGCGCCCCAATCGCTGTTCCAGCCCAGACGGCAAGGAAAAACATGGCAATCAAAGAGCGTCTACAAAGGTCTCTGGCCGCGCGGAGCGGGGTACGCATGCGGGATGAAACTTCAATTAACATGACTATTTTCCTTTTATTTATCCAGATATTTAGCCTTCACTTGTACTCAACAAATGGCGATCGCTTATCCAATTGAATTATTACGAAATTGCTGGCCAGAACCCCTGCGAGCTGCCAGCCGATCCTAATTGTGGTTTATATATATAAAAATCCGGGGCTTCTCGCAAATAAATTTGTTGTGAATGTGCAAATTATACTTATTACGCCCAAGAGTTACGCGAAAGAAAAAGCCACAAACCTTGCGTTGGTCTGTGGCTGACGGGGAGATACCGGTTTCAGGATCAGTGCAGGTCCTTACTCAAGGATTTACGCACATTTTCCGCAATCCGATCGACGGTATAGCGATAATTGACATGATCAATGCCCATGGCAACTTTTGCGCCTTCCCTCGCGGCGGTATTCATGGCAGAACTCAGCTCAAACCGCAAAAAGTGCACGGAAGAAGTTTTATCCCGGGTGGCGCGTTCCAGATCTTCGTCGGCAATGGCGAAAACCTTGTCATAGCCTTCGACCTGAACCCACACCCGGTCTTCAATCCCCACCTGGCGCTGCAAGGCGGCTTTGCGTTCCTCCGGGTCACCGTATTCGATCATAAACGTGGCTTTCCAGTTGCTG
The DNA here is from genome assembly GCA_022627515.1 of Gammaproteobacteria bacterium. Taxonomy (GTDB): domain Bacteria; phylum Pseudomonadota; class Gammaproteobacteria; order SZUA-152; family SZUA-152; genus JAKEGK01. The sequence continues at coordinate 8,823 of JAKEGK010000178.1, read as the reverse complement.
CCATCGGGAATCAGCGGATTGTAAGCGTTCAACTCGTCCTCGATACCCTCGGATTCAAAAATGCGTTCGATACGCAGCATTTCCTGCACCTGGTATTGCATCGTCAGGGCATCTTCGAAGTACAGTGTGGCATGGGGGCCAATCTGCACCTGGCGGTCTTTTTTGTGTTCGATGACCTTCTTGCGGAAATCCGCGCGGATATTACTGTATTGTTCCAGGCTATAAAGTGAGTTGCGTGTTAACTTCTGCATATCCATAACCTCCACACCTGTCTGAATTCAATTAAAGACCATAAGCGATCTTGAGCATACTTAGCGGATGCGTCGTTGGTTTGGCCGCCGGATCGGACTGTTCCAGACCGTTTTCAATCTGGCGCCCCGCCATCGGGCAGTCACTGCCATAATAATCCGCGTTCGCCTGCTTCACTTTAGTTACCACGGGGCGGCAGATTTTCATGGATGTTTTGTGGAATTCGCTTTTCACCGCATAGGTGCCATCATGACCTGAACAACGCTCCACGATATCGACCTCGGTGCCCGGCACCAGTTTGAGCAATTGACTGGTTTTGCTGCCGATGTTCTGCACCCGCTGATGGCAGGCGGCGTGATACACCACCTTGCCCAGTGGTTTTTTGAAATCGGTTTTCAGTTTGCCGTGCGCATGCCGGATCATCAGGTATTCGAAGGGATCATAAATCGCCTTGCGGATTTTCTTCAGTTGCTCATCTTCGGGAAACATCAAGGGCAGTTCCTGTTTGAACATCAGCACACAGGATGGCACCGGCGCGATAATGTCCCAGCCTTCATCCACCAGTTTGGCCAGTACTGGCACATTGGCTTCCTTGGCTCTGGCAACCGCTTCCAGGTCACCCAGCTCCAGCTTGGGCATGCCGCAGCACTGTTCTTTTTCAGCCAGACGCACCTGAATCCCGTTGTGCTGCAATACCGCCACCAGGTCTTCACCCACGTGAGGTTCGTTGCGGTTACCGTAGCATGTGGCAAACAACGCCACTTTACCGGTGGTGGCGCCGGCCGCTTCAGATTTAATCCGGGAATTATCAATGCGGCTTAAACGTTTGCGCAGTGTCCTGCTATGATACTCGGGTAATTTGGCGTCCGGATGCACACCGAATGTTTTATCCAGTAATTTGCGCGCAGCCTTGTTCTTGTTGGCCGCATTGACGACATTCACCACGATGGGAATGCCGGCCAGTGCACCGACCTTGTCGGTGCTGGTAAGAATTTTGTCGCGGGTTTTGCTCAGGCCCTTTTTGAATTTCACCGCCTTGGCCTGCAGCATTAAATGGGGAAAATCCAGATTCCATTCATGGGGCGGAACGTAGGGACACTTGGTCATGAAACACAAGTCACACAAAAAACATTCATCCACGACTTTCCAGTAATCCTGTTTCGCGACTCCATCCACTTCCATGGTCGAGGATTCGTCGACCAAATCAAACAACGTGGGAAAGGAGTTGCATAAACTCACACAGCGCCGGCAACCGTGGCAAATATCGAATACGCGTTCCAGTTCCTTGAATAACGCTTCTTCGTTATAGAATTCCGCGTTGCGCCAGTTTAGTGCATGCCGTGTCGGCGCTTGCAGGCTGCCTTCACGGGGTTGCGGTGTGGATTTCTGCACGGACTGCTGTGTTGGTTGTTCAAGCGTCGTTGACATGGTCTGTTATCCTTGTTGTTCCAGTTGAACCGCCGGGAACTGGCGCCCCAGTACCCGGCAAGTCAATGACGCCTTACACGATTTCGTCCAGAGCTTTCTGGAAACGATTGGCGTGAGAACGCTCGGCTTTCGCCAGGGTTTCAAACCAATCCGCAATTTCCTCAAAACCTTCATTGCGTGCGGTTTTGGCCATACCGGGATACATGTCGGTATATTCGTGAGTTTCACCGGCGATGGCCGCTTTCAGATTGTTCTGAGTGCTGCCAATTGGCAGGCCGGTTGCCGGATCACCGGATTGCTCCAGGTACTCCAGATGACCATGCGCATGGCCGGTTTCACCTTCCGCCGTGGAACGGAAAACCGTAGCCACATCGTTATAACCTTCCACATCCGCTTTTGACGCGAAATATAGATAGCGGCGATTGGCCTGAGATTCACCGGCGAAAGCGTCTTTCAGGTTTTTCTCGGTTTTACTGCCTTTTAATTCCATTGTTTTGTCTCCTGTTAGTGATTTAACTGATAGCTGGTTAACTGGTTAGCGGTTTACTTTACAGAACAAAAAGCCTGTTGACAGCTTTGTTAACACGATAAGTCTGGATTGCCGCGAACGATATATCCAATCGATTATATAAATCAATATGATAGTTATTATCTATTATGAAGTTAACTACCATTCCCCGCTGCGGATGGGGGCTGTTTCCGCTGACCAATTGTTAAAGTTACTTGACGGCTGTGTGTGCGGTTGACAACCGCCTGTTGCTGCTGACCACAGGTATGAGCACACCGTAAATTATAAAACATAGACTTTCCAATATTAATAAAATTTAATATATAAGTTTTTTGTGAATATTGCTTTGACCAATGTCATATGTTCCGGTTTACATGACACTCATCAAATACAACCTCGCGATTTCATATTATTTTTTATGGAAGTGCAACTCATAATCAGTGACATGCTTGGCGCAATCGGCGCCATGGCCGGTTTGATACTGGCACTGGCGACATTGTTGATCGTGGCCGGTAAAAAGCTCGCTGTTGCCGAAGATCCGCGCAATGACATTGTTGAAGGCATGCTGCCGGGCGCCAATTGCGGCGCCTGCGGCTATATCGGCTGCCGCCAGTTTGCGGAAGCCCTGGTCCGTCACGAAACCAGCCCCGCCAAATGCACGGTGAGTTCGGACGCGGAACGGCAACGTATCGCGCAGTTTCTCCGTATTGATGTTGGTAAAGCGGTCAGACAGGTAGCGCGGTTGGCCTGCGCCGGCGCCAGCAATGTCGCCCGTCACCGCGCGCACTATAGTGGTATTAAAACCTGTCAGGCCGCGGCCCTGGTTGGCGGCGGCGCTAAAACCTGCAACTGGGGTTGCCTGGGTTATGGTGATTGCGAAAAAGCCTGCGGCTTTGACGCCATAGTCATGAATAAACATTCATTGCCCGTGGTTATAGAAGCCAATTGTACGGCATGTGGCGATTGTGTTACCGCCTGCCCCAAGGATTTGTTTAGCCTGCATCCGGTCGATCACCGCTTATGGGTGGCTTGCAAAAACCTGGAATCTGGTGATGGCATTCTCGGCTATTGTCAGGTTGCTTGCACCGCTTGCGGCCGTTGCGCCATGGACGCCAAACGCGGCCTGATCGAAATGAAAAACAATCTGCCCGTAATCGATTACACTAAGGATCATAACACCCGTACTCCCATTGAGCGCTGCCCGACAGGCGCGATCATCTGGCTGGAAGCCGATGGCACGGTCGTTAAAGGACGTGAAGCGAAAAAGATTTATCGGCAGCAGGAACTAACACCGCAGTCAACATAAGATAGAGTTAATCTCAAAATTGAGTAAGTTAGCGATTTTGGGGCATGCATTTCAAAACCGTCGGCGGCAGGGATGCCGCCGCCGAGCTTACAAGGAAGTATTTACAGCGTGTTTTGAAATGCATGCCACGAAGTCGATAACGTGTTTACCGCGGGTGCATTGGGTAAATTATAATTTTGAGATAGGTTCTAAAAGCAATCAACGACATTCTGTTATTTATTAGCGAAACGCAGTCATGCTAAAAAAATTCAACCCACCGGACAAACCGGCGCCGGAATCCACCAGCACCCGGACCGGTTTTCAATTTCCCGGCGTGCGGGCCGCAATGGACGGCAACACCGCGGCGGTCATGTGTGAACGCGAATCCAGTGACGCCGCCGGCGCGTATCCGATCACGCCTTCCACGCAAATGGGCGAGTATTGGGCCGAAGCGGCGGCCAGCGGTCATCTTAACATATCCAATCGGCCGCTGATTTTTATCGAGCCCGAAGGCGAGCATGCCGCCGCCGCGGTCACCGCGGGATTGGCCATGACCGGCTTGCGCTCGGCGAATTTCTCTTCCGGTCAGGGCATTGCCTACATGCACGAGTCACTGTACGCCGCGGTGGGCAAACGCTTGACTTATGTGTTGAATATTGGCGCGCGCGCCATGACCAAGTCCACGCTGAACGTGCACGCCGGGCACGATGATTATCATTGCGTGGATGACACCGGTTTCTTTCAATTGTTTGCCAAGAATGCGCAACATGTCGCGGACCTCAACATTATCGCGCACTACATTGCCGAACACGCATTGAATCCGGGCATCATTGCCCAGGATGGCTTTCTCACCACGCACCTGATTGAATCCATGCTGGCGCCGGAGCGGGAACTGATCGCAACGTTTCTGGGCAAACCGGATGACATCATCGAGACACCCACACCCGCACAAAAAATTATTTTTGGCGAGACCAGGCGGCGCATTCCCGAATTGTGGGATGTGGACAATCCGGTAATGGCGGGTATCGTGCAAAACCAGGACAGTTACATGCAAAGCGTGGCCGCGCAACGCCCGTTCTTTTTCGATCATATCCGGGAAATCACGGACCGCGCGTTTGATAAATTTTATGAACTTACCGGCCGGCGTTATGCGCGGGTGATGACCTACCGCTGCGATGACGCGGAGTACGTAATCCTGGGCCAGGGCAGCGTTACTTCCAGCGCCGAAGCAGTGTCCGACTATTTAAGGGAATCTCGGCAGCTGAAAGTGGGCGTAGTGAATCTCACCATGTTCCGGCCGTTCCCGGCGGATTTGCTCGGCGAAATTTTAAAAGGCAAAAAGGGCGTCGCGGTGCTGGAACGCCTCGATCAACCGCTGGCTTCGGACCTACCCCTGATGCGCGAAATCCGCGCGACGCTCAGCAAATGTATTGAAAACGGCTACGCCAATGGCAGCAAACCCTGGCCCGAACTTGCCACCTATAAAAAGCCCGAACATATCCCGCAATTGTATTCGGGATCATTTGGCATGGGCAGCCGCGACCTGCAGGCCGAAGGACTAATCGCGGCCATCGAAAACATGCTGCCCGAGGGCAAGCAACGCAAGCTGTTTTATCTTGGCATTGATTTCCTGCACGACACGCCTTTCACGCCCAAGCAGGAAATCTATCAACAGACTCTGCATAAAGCTTATCCCGGTATCGCGGAGCTGGCGCTTCACGGCAGCGAGAATCCCAACCTGATGCCGGACAACAGCATCACCGTGCGCATTCATTCGGTGGGCGGCTGGGGCGCGATCACCACCGGCAAAAACCTGGCGATGACCTTGTTTGAGTTACTGGGTTACCACATCAAGGCCAATCCCAAATACGGCTCCGAAAAGAAAGGCCAGCCCACCACCTATTATTTGTCCGCGGCGCCAGAGCCAATCCGCATGAACTGCGAATACTATTATGTCGACGCGGTGATTTCACCCGATCCCAACGTGTTCAATCACACTAACGCGCTGGCCGGTTTAAAAGACAATGGCGTATTCATTATTCAAAGCGAGCACGCGACCGCGCAGGCGTTATGGGACAGCATTCCGGCCAATTATCAGAAAATCATCCGCGATAAACATATCAAAGTTGCCTCAATCGACGCTTTTAAAATCGCCCGCGAGGAAGCCACCGACCCGGACCTGCAATTGCGCATGCAGGGCACCGCCTTCCAGGGCGCGTTCTTTGCCGCCTCATCGGTGATGGAAAAAATGGCGCTCACCGAAGAAACCCTGCTCACCGCCATCAAGACCCAGCTGCAACATAAGTTTGGCGCCAAAGGCGCGCGCGTGGTGGAAGATAACCTGCGCGTCGTCAAGCGCGGATTCGACGAAACACGTATTCTGCCCGAACTGCCGCCCGGCGATGCGCACGCGCTGGGTGTGGCCGTCACCACAGAACCGGCCTTGCCCATCATGCTCAAACACTTGCCGCAAAGCCAGGCGCCCGCGTCCGATATTCACCGCCTCTGGGAACAGACCGGCAACTTTTATCTGCGTGGCAAGGGCAATGACAATCTTGCCGACCCTTTCATCAGCATGAGCCTGATGCCGGCGGCTTCCGCCGTGTTCCGCGACATGACCTCGATACGCTTCACGCACCCGCAATGGATACCGGAAAACTGCACCGCCTGCGGCGAGTGTTATACCGTGTGCCCGGATACCGCCATACCCGGACTGGTTAACGAGATATCCCAGGTGCTGGATACCATTGTCGCGCGGGTCAAACGCAATGGCCACGAGGTGAAACAGTTGCCCAAGGCCGTACGGCTGGTAGAGAAACACTGGCGCTCGCTGTTAAACGCCGCGGATGAAAAGGCGTCCGTCAACGCTCTGCTCGACAGCGCCATCGAAACCTTGATCAGCGAAAGTAAAACCGAACTCAAAGAAGCGCTGCAAACCGAATTTGCCTGGTTCAGGGAAGCATTAGGCGGCTATCAATTTGCCCTGGCACGGCCGCACTACACGGTTAAGGAAAAGAAATCACCGGGCAGTGGCGGACTGTTCAGCATCACCATCAATCCTTACACCTGCAAAGGCTGCCAGCAATGCATTGAAGTGTGCAATGACGATGCCTTGCGCGTGCAAACCCAGACTCCTGACAGCATTCAACAACTGCGCAACAACTGGAACTTCTGGCTCGACTTGCCCACCACGCCCAAACAGTATATCCGTGTCGACAACCTGGAACAGCGCATCGGCGCCTTGCAAACCATCCTGCTCGACAAGCATGTTTACAGCGCGTTCACCAGTGGCGACGGCGCCTGCATGGGGTGCGCGGAAAAAACCATAATTCATTTATTCACCGCCACGGTGGAAGCGCTGATGCAGCCGCGGGTGGCCAAACATATTGAAAAGCTAACGGACCTGTTACTGCGCCTGGAGCAGCACATCGAGCAGAAACTGGTGCGGGAAATCAACATCGACGACACCAGCTCCCTTAATCAAGCTATCGCACAGATCGGCAATGATAAATTCACGCTGGCGCGCCTTGCCAGACAGCTTGAGGCATTGCACGACATACAGCCCATCGATCCACAGTGGCTGAAACACGTGGTGGGACTTATATCGCGGCTCAAGGATTTAAAATGGAAATACACCGATGGCATCACCGGCAAAGGCCGCACCGCCATGGGCATCATCAATTCAACCGGTTGCTCATCGGTGTGGGGCAGCACCTATCCGTTTAATCCGTATCCGTTTCCCTGGGCTAATCACTTGTTTCAGGACAGCCCTTCGATGGCGATGGGCGTGTTCGAAGGCCACATGACGAAAATGGCGCAAGGTTTTAAAGCGGTGCGCGAAGCGGAACTGGAACTGGGCGGCAACTATAATCCCGCGGAGCACGAAAACTTTTTTAGATACTTCACCTGGCAGCAATTCAGTAACGAGGAATTTGCCTTGTGTCCGCCGGTGGTTGCCGTGGGCGGTGACGGCGCCATGTATGACATCGGTTTTCAAAATCTGTCGCGCATGCTGATGTCGGGCAAACCCATCAAGGCGCTGGTGCTGGACACACAGGTGTATTCCAACACCGGCGGCCAGGCCAGCACCGCCAGCTTTGCCGGGCAAATTTCCGATATGGCGCCGTTTGGCAAAGTCAGCGGCGGCAAGCAGGAAGTGCGCAAGGAAATTGGCCTCATCGCCATGGCGCACCGCACTGCTTATGTTTTGCAAAGCACTATCGCCCACGCCAATCATATGATCGAAGGTTTTATCGAAGGCCTGTTAGCCAAGCGTCCCGCGGTATTCAATTGTTACTCGTCGTGCCAGCCCGAACACGGCATCGGCGATGATATGAGCCATCATCAGGCGAAACTGGCGGTGGAATCACGCGCCTATCCGCTGTTTCACTACCATCCCGATAAAGGCGCGAAGCCGGAAGACTGTTTTGACCTCACCGGGAATCCCGCGATTCATGAACTCTGGCCGATGTACAAGTTGCGCTATCTCGAACACGGCAAGGAAAAAGTCATGGAACTGCCCATGACCTTCGCCGACTTCGCCATGACTGAAACCCGGTTCCGCAAACACTTTCGCACTGCGGCGCCGGACAGCTGGCATGAGAACATGATCCTGCTATCGGAATACCTGGAGCTACCGAAGGCGGAACGGCAAGGAAAATATCCGTTTATCTGGACCATTGACCGCAAGCAGAACTTAAGCCGCCTTTTGGTGGATGACAGCATGGTGATGGCCTGCGAAGACCGCCGCCATTTCTGGATCATGCTGAAAGCCATCGCCGGAATTCAGGACCGCAAGGTTTCCGTGCCGGATATCGAAGAAAAGATCCGCCAAGAAATCATGACCAAAGTCAGACAGGGATTGATGCAATGGATCAGCGGTGGAACAGGCGCCGTGGAAACAAAACCACAAGCCGCCGAAGCACCCGCCGCAATGCAACCGGCGGCCGCCAAAGCTACCGGCGAATACATGGCGCCGTGGATTGATTCGGAAGAATGCACCGCCTGCGGCGAATGCATCAAGATCAATCCGAATATGTTCGCCTATGACGACAACAAACACGCGTATATCAAGGACCCCAACGCCGGCAGCTACCAGGATCTGGTTAAGGCTGCCGAACGCTGCACCGCGCAGATTATTCATCCGGGTTTACCCAAGGACCGCAGCGAAAAAGACATCGAACAATGGATCAAGCGGGGTGAGAAATATAACTAGGGACGCTCTGATTAAGTATAAAATCCCCCCTCCTTTTCAGAGGGTGTCGTAAAACTACTTTTTACTTATCTATTCATTGCTAAAGCAATGGTAAGGCGATGTATCGTTCTCTCATCCCCGAAAAATGCAGCCCGTCAT
>JAKEGK010000177.1 GCA_022627515.1 Gammaproteobacteria bacterium | reverse complement strand
TTGGGATAGGCCTTGCCGGACACGCTGTGAATACTTCCGTTCTTGTCTCCAAGAGAATGCTCGGGCGCGGCGTCCATGCCGCGCACGGTCCGTCAACGCCTATCCCAAGGCGGCTTCATCGGGTCACCGGTAAAATTCACCCAACGTGAGTTTATCCGGCTGCCTATGCTTGTGTTTTTTGCTCGATATTTTTAGCAACATGGTTAAATTAACAAACAATTATTATGCAACAGTAAGGTAAAGAGAGGTCAGGGGAGAATCAAAAGGCGCCGGGTTCACTGCTTCCGTTGCAATGTCTCCAGCTCTTTGGCGATTTTCAATTGCTCTTTCCATTTGCCGTAGGCAAGCCCCTTTGCGGTCAGTTCCGCGATTTTTTGCGTGGTTTGTTTGTCGATAGCGCCGGCTTTTTCATGGCGGAAGGGTGTGCCCGGCAGCGGCATGAAAGTATGGTTGTGTATCCTGGCGCCAAGGCCGGCGAGTTCGCTGGCGAGCTTACTGGTCAGCTGCGCGTCCTGCCGTGTTTCTCCTGGCAATCCATAGAGAAAATCCACATTCGGCCGGAAGCCCGCCTCAATTGATATCTTAACCGCGTCAATAATGGACTCGACATCATGCCCCCGGCGGCTGGAATCCAGGATGTTTTGCGAGCCCGATTGTCCGCCGATAATAATGTTGTCGTTATCAACATATTTCTTCAGCACCGCAAGATGTTTTGCCGTGACATGTTCCGGGCGGATTTCGGAAGGAAAGGTGCCATAAAATATTCTGCGCTGTTTGCCAACTATAGCGCGTACCGCCGCCAGCATACATTCTATGGCATCAATGTTCACCGTCTCGTCCTGTGAACCATAGGAAAGCGACGTCGGCGTTAAAAAGCGGTAATCGCGTAAACCATTGGCGGCCATAATGCGCGTGTAGTGCGCGATGTTTTCGATGCTGCGGTGCCGGAAACGGGCTTTATTGACAAAGGGTGTCTGGCAAAATTTACAGGCATAGATGCAACCGCGGGTTATTTCAATGGGGCCGAATTTGCGGAACCGGCTGGCGCAGGGTGGAAAGTCATTTAAGTCAACATTTTCACCTTTGCCATTTTTTTTCAGCTCGCCATTTTCCAGGTAAGCGATGCCGCGGACTTTTTTTATATCGTGGCCATGCATTGCAGCGGAAAGTAAATCACAGAGAATCTGTTCGCCTTCACCGGCCGCCACCAGATCAAATCCGGCGTTGAGTGTCTGCCGGGGTTCCGCGGTTGCATGCACACCGCCTGCAAGATGAATTACATTGGGAAAATCCGCCTGTTGTTTGATGTGCGCGAGGTCGCTGGCCATTTTCTTGAACTGGGGTGAGTAAAAAGACCAGCCAACTATTACCATCCGCGACTGTTGCTGTGCTTCTGCAATATGCGCAGCGAGTTCATCACGGTTTTTCGAAAAACAGACCGGCGTCCCGCGTAGATTGCGGCGCGTCATGATGCTGCCGGCAATCACGTTAAGGGCGTACTTTCCGGTTTGTTGATAATTGAATACCAGTGATACGGGATGGATTGCCATAACTATTTATAGTGCTTTACCACCAGTGTTTACGCTTGAAATAAAGCCACATGCCGCCGGCCACCGCAATAATCAATGCCCAGATAAACGGGTAACCGTAATACCAGCGCAATTCAGGCATGGCCCATGGGCTTTGCTCATTGACACTGAAATTCATGCCGTACACGCCAACTATAAAAGTTAATGGCATAAACAGAGTGGCAATAACCGTGAGCACTTTCATGGTTTCGTTTAACCGGTTGCTGACGCTGGAGAGATAGACATCCAGCATGTTGGTGGTGGATTCACGATAGGCTTCCAGCATATCCAAGATCTGCACCGCGTGATCGTAACAGTCGTGGAAATAAATTATGGTTTTTTCGTCAATGAATCCCTGATCATTCCGGATCAGGAAATTAATCACCTCGCGCTGCGGCCATAACATGCGCCGCAGCAGCAATAGATGCCGCCGCAGGTTATGAATATCCTCCAGGGTAGATTTTCCCGGGGAATCCAGCAATTCGTCTTCTAGGGCTTCGATATCCTCTCCCAGCGATTCAAACAATGGAAATCCCTGGTCGATGACGATATCAAGCAATAAATACAGGAGAAAATCAGCCGGTTTTTCCCGCAATTTTCCCGCGCGGTTGCGCAGCCTGTTCCGTACCGGAGTAAATGGATCGGATTCACCTTCATGAAAACTGATCACGTAGCCCTTGCCCAGAAAAAAGCTGATTTGTTCAATGGTAACCACGTTTTCACTGATCGCGGGCAGGCTCATGATCACAAATAACTGGTCTTCAAAGCTGTCGATCTTGGGGCGCTGTCCCAGGTTGGTAATATCCTCCAGCGACAGGGTGTGTAAACCAAATAGTTTTCCAAATCCGGTCAGCGTGTCCCTGTCGATGGTGCCCTGAATGTGAATCCACGTAACAGACTTGCGCTCGAGATATTCATGGCATTCTTCGGCGGTTGCCAATTCCTTTTCCAGATACTCCTGCTCGGTGTAATCAACCAGATGCATCTTGAGGGGGATTCTGGATTCCGGCGCCGTGATGTTGAGCGTGCCCGGCGGTGTGCCGGGAACGTGATAACGTTTAAAGAAGTAAGCCACGATGATCTGTTCCTGTTCCTGTTCCTTTTAATGTCAGTGTCAGCGTTTCAATTTGCGGTGCCTGGACCAGACATGGCTGATCCAGCCGACAACGATTCCGATGGCAAACACAAAAAATATCATTAGTACCTGGGATACAGACAATTTCCAGAATAAAAATTGTACGGTAACAACCTCGGCGTTCTGGATGGTAAACAGGATGATTAGCAGAACGAGGCAGAGGGCAATAATCAGTTTTGCGTTCATTGGGCTATTCCAGGGAATTAAGCATGAAATAAGATCAAGAATGGCGTCTTATATCATGGATAAATCCTCTCAGGCAAAGAAAGCGCTTTTAATTCCGTCGAGCATATATTGCACCGCCAGTGCGGCCAGGATCAATCCGAACAGGCGGCTGACAACGTTGGTCGCGGTTTCGCCCATCAGTTTCGTCATCCGTGGCGCCAGTATCAGGAATATGTATGTTGTCACCATGACGATGAGGATAATGAAAATCATGCCGGCCATTTGCATGTTGTCTCTGGTATTGGACGCCATCAGCAACACCGTGGTCAAAGCGCCTGGTCCGGAAATCAAGGGAAAAGCCAGCGGAAACACGGAAATGTCCGGTTTGCGCACCGCTTCCTGTTGTTCATCGGACGTGGTTGAGCGTATCGGCGACTGGTATACCAGTATCATGTCAATAGCGATTAACAATAGCAGAATACCTCCCGCAATACGAAACGCAGGTATAGTTATTCCCAGTGCTTTCAGCAACCACTCCCCAAATAAATAAAATACCAGCAGCATGGCGGTCGCAAGCAACACGGCCTTTACGACCATGTGTTTGCGTTGTTGAACCGTGTTGTTATGGGTAAAACTAAGAAACAATGGCGCAATGGCGATAGGATCCACCACAACAAAGAGAATAACCAGGGCATTGATATAAATATCCATATGCGTTCAATACCGTTTACAAATCGAAAAACGTTGCGGATCACTATATTCAGGGAAAACATATTGACGTTGCATGGAAAACATCGCGCCGGCTCAAAATAAAATGTAGTGTTTATTGCGAAGAACAAATAACTCAACAAACAGCGCCAAGTGTACCACCGCCCGGGACATGATGTCCGCTTGATTGTTGGAACCGGGTGTGTCACTGTTTGCCGCGCAACTTTTGCGTATAGCGATGCTATTGGCAATCCGGAGGTATTGTGATTCCGCGTTTTCAATAGTTAAGAATTGGCAGTTCAGCTGATTTACCCGCATCCGGATAAGAGTTGATAATGATTTCGCGCTTGCCAAACGGTGGTGCCGCAAAAACAGTGGACTCTCGGGCCGGCCCGAAAGACGTTAACCGGAGCAGTATATTTTTTAACCGTTTATTCGCTTCTTTCAAAACTCACGTCTGTTGAAATTCAATGGAAATCCCATGGAAAGTCACTGGACGTTGCCAAATCCGTATCCAATAATAATAAAAATTAAAGAAATTCAAAGAACTTCAGATGTAATAAACTGACTTATGGATTTAAAGATTATGCGAACGATTCGGCCAGTGATGCCATGGCTGGCGTTTCTATTGTGTTTTGGCACGGTTTTACCATCACTGTCTGCTGAAAAACAAACCATAGGCTGGGCCGAGCAAGTGACTATCGCAGACCAGGAGGTTACCTTATCCGCCAAGATGGATACTGGCGCAACGCATTCGTCATTGAATACGCCGGAACTGCATCTGTTTAAAAAAAATGACGAATCCTGGGTGAAGTTTGCCGTGGCGCGCCAGGATGGACAGATATTGCAATTCGAGGCGCGCGTTGTGCGGATGGTGAAAATAAAACAGAAGGGTGAGCGCGCGCAGGTGCGTCCGGTTATTCATATGGTGCTGTGTCTGGGCAATGTCTTGAAAAAAGTCGAAGTCAACCTGGCCGACCGGAGTAAATTCGATTTCCCGATTCTCGTGGGGCGCAGTTTTTTACAGGATGAATTTATCATTGATGTCAGTAAAAAGTTCACCACAACGCCGCATTGCGGAACATTTCCAGAGACGGACGCTATGATTGTTCCAAAATAGGCGCCAACCGGATTATAAGCAAGTGAGTGTCAGAGAATGATTCTTAAAAACAGCAAACGCAAATAACCGGGGAAATTTCACTTGGCAAAACCGGAAATAATTCTAATAGGCTGGCGGGAATGGGTGGCTTTGCCGGAATTATCAATCCCGCATATTAAGGCCAAAGTGGATTCCGGGGCGCGTACTTCCGCCTTGCACGCGTATTATGTCAAACCGTACAAGAGAAAGGGCGAACGGCGCATCAAATTTGGTTTACACCCGTATCAGAACAATACCCGGATCGCCGTTGATTGTGACGCACGCGTGGTTGATTACCGCGCCGTTACGGATTCCGGCGGGCACCGGGAGAAACGTTATGTTATTTCCACGCATCTGGAAATCGCCGGCCAGGTATGGGAGATTGAAATGACGTTAACAAACCGTGAAAACATGAAGTTTCGGATGTTATTGGGACGAACTGCAATGGATAAACGGGTGATAGTCGATCCGGGACGTTCTTATTTGTTGGGCAAGTTGCCAAAATCGGCGCGAAAGCCGCTAACATAACTAACATAAAAACGATTGCAGTATTTAATGAGGACATCCATGAAAATCGCCATACTGTCTACCAATTCGAAACTTTATTCCACGCAACGCCTGGTGGAAGCGGCAAAACAGCGCGGCCACACGGTGGTTGTTTACAACACATTGAAGTGTTATATGGATATCGCCACGATGCGCCCTGGCATCAGTTACAAGGGAGAGCGTCTCACCGGTATTGAAGCCGTGATTCCGCGTATCGGCGCTTCCATTACCTCCTATGGCCTGGCGGTGCTGCGTCAGTTTGAAATGATGGGGGTATATCCATTGAATGAATCGGTGGCCATTGGCCGCGCAAGAGACAAGTTGAGAGCCGCGCAATTGTTAAGCCGCAAGGGAATTGGCCTGCCCATTACCGCCATTGCGCATGATTTTGAAAATACTCAGCACATTATTGATCTCGTGGGCGGAGCGCCGCTGGTTATTAAATTGCTGGCTGGCACGCAGGGCCGGGGCGTGGTGCTCGCCGAAACCAACAAAGCGGCGGAAAGCGTTATCGATGCGTTCCGGGAACTGCATGCGGATTTTATGGTACAGGAATATATAAAAGAGGCGGGTGGCGCCGATATCCGGTGTTTCGTTATCGGCGACAAGGTGGTTGCGGCGATGAAGCGTCAGGCGAAGGAGGGTGAGTTCCGCTCCAATCTTCACCGCGGTGGCACCGCCAGCCTGATAAAACTGACTCCCGAAGAACGTTCCACGGCGGTCAGGGCGGCTAAGATTATTGGATTGAATGTCGCTGGCGTGGACATCGTGCGTTCCAATCATGGCCCTGTTGTCCTGGAAGTGAATTCATCGCCGGGGCTGGAAGGTATCGAAAAGGCGACCAATAAGGATATTGCGGGATTAATAGTTGAATTTATCGCGAAGAACGCCAAACCTCACCATACAAAAACCCGTGGAAAAGGTTAACAGTAATTCCGAGGAACTTGTGATTGGCGGCACGCGCATCAGGCGTGGCGAGAGAGTGACTGTTGATTTAACCGTTGCCAAACTCTATACGCATACACCACTGGATATTCCCGTGCATGTGGTGCGCGGCCACACGCCGGGGCCAAGGCTGTTTATCAGCGCGGCCATTCATGGCGATGAAATCAATGGTGTCGAGATAATCCGGCGGGTGTTAAAGAACGCGGCCATGCGCAAGCTGCGCGGTGACCTGATTGCTATCCCGGTTGTTAACGTTTATGGATTTATTAATCACTCGCGGTATCTTCCTGACGGGCGAGATTTGAATCGGAGTTTTCCCGGTTCGGAAACCGGTTCCCTGGCGGCGCGGCTGGCCAGCATGTTCATGAAGGAAATCGTGAATCAATGCACCCACGGAATTGATTTGCATACGGCGGCAAGCCATCGCAACAATCTGCCCCAGATACGCGCGAATCTCGATGATCCGGAAACGCAAAGGCTGGCGAGCGCGTTCGGTGTTCCGGTTATATTAAATTCCAACCTGCGTGACGGTTCCCTGCGGGAAGCCGCCGCCGAACAGAATATGCCGATGTTGTTATACGAAGGGGGGGAAGCCTTGCGCTTCAATGAAGTCGCGATCCGCCTGGGTGCGAGCGGAATTTTAAGAGTGCTGCGGTCTCTGGATATGTTGCCGCCGAAACAGGGCCGTAAAACCGGTGGTGATGCAGCCGGCAAGCCGCAGCCTTATGTGGCCAGGGCCAGTCACTGGGTTAGGGCTCCCATTAGCGGCGTATTTAACACGAAAGTTGCGCTGGGCACCGTTGTGCAGAAAAAGGGAATATTGGGTATTATTTCCGAACCGCTGGGGCAGACCGAAACGAGTGTTATATCACCTTACGAAGGCATTGTGATCGCCATGAGCAACCTCCCTTTGGTCAACGAGGGCGATGCGATAATTCATATCGCGCGGTTTGGCGATGTCGAGGCGGTTGCAGGCCAACTGGAATCACTGCAGGAAATGGCCATTCCGGAATACAGCACTATTGCGCCGGGCGATATTAATAACTCGTGAATTCATTCCTGTTCGCGGCAATGTGCGGGCAAAGCAAATAACGCCGCAAACTGTCATTGTACTTGTTCAAACAGGGGCCTGATCG
>JAKEGK010000176.1 GCA_022627515.1 Gammaproteobacteria bacterium | reverse complement strand
TCGCTGATTGAGTGGCAAAACACGGTTTTGTATGTTCCCGACACCGGCAATCACCGTATCCTGGGATTTAATCCGGTTCCAACCGCATCGGATGCCAGCGCTAATATTGTGATCGGCCAGGCCAATTTTACTTCCGCCAGCGCCGGCACTTCGGCAACACAGTTCACCAGTCCAGCCGGTGTATTCGTCACTGACACGCAATTTTTTGTCGCGGATACGGGCAACAACCGGGTATTGATTTGGACAGGCATTCCCGCGAATAACGCAACGGACGCCAGTTATGCCGTCGGGCAGCTGGACTTTGGCGCATCCGCTACCGGTTGCAGTTCCAGCACCTTGTCGGGTCCGGCCAGTGTTTTTGCAGTGAATGGCAAGCTGGTAATTGCCGATAATGTGAATCAACGGATTTTGATCTGGAATGCCATCCCAACGGCAAATGGGGTGGCGGCGGACGTGGTGGTCGGCCAGCAGAATTTTTTCAGTTGCCTGCCCAATGACAGCGATGGGGATGGTGTGACGGATAGCGTTGCCGCGTCCACCCTGAACAGTCCTGGCGGGATCTGGACCGATGGAACACGGTTATTGGTTGCGGATTCCGGCAATCACCGGGTATTACTCTGGAACACATTACCGACGTTGAGTGGTCAGGCAGCGGATGTGGTGTTAGGGCAGGCGGACATGATTTCCGCGGCGCCTCAACTCAACCAAAGCGGCCTGGATAGTCCCAAATCCGTCACCAGCAACGGCAACCAGATCGTGGTTGCCGACAGCGGTAATGCGCGGGTACTGCTTTGGAACAGTTTTCCAGCGGCAAACAATCCGGCCGCTGATATCGTGATCGGCCAGGATGATTTTGTGAGTAACGAGACCGGCATCAGCGACACGCGCATGACCAGTTATGATAATGTTTTTGTGGACCGGAAAAATCTTTTTGTTGTGGATGGTAACCGCATAGTGGTGTTTGCGGATCCATCGCAGATTCAGTAAACGGAGTATTGTGTATGCCAACCTATGATTATCGTTGTGAAGCAAACGAGCAGATTGTTGAAGTAAAGCATCCCATGAGTCTGGAAGTGAGAAACTGGGGTGAGCTGTGTGAGTTAGCGGGTATCGATATGGGAGATACACCGGCCAACAGCCCGGTGAAGCGTCTGCCCACCGGCGGGAGTATCGTCAGCAAATCGGCACTGAAAAACAATGTTCCGCCGTGTGCAAGCGGCCCATGTTGCGGTGGCGGCAACTGCGGTTTTAGCTGATTTTGTATTTTCCAAAAATTTCCCGCGCGTACGCGCGTACGCCGCAATATCACGCGTTACTTAATGAGTGGCGCCCCGGTGGATCAATCGCAGCTGTACCCCGCCAGCCGGCGGTTGCATTGCGCATGTTTCAGGATGTTAATAGCGATTTTCCCGAATGATTCTGTGTTTTGCTTATATATATTCGCGATAAATAATCGTAATTTGGTAATTTGAGCGAAGCACTCGAACATCCCGCTGGTGGGAATTACGTTAGCCGCTAATCCCAAGCATCTAAACCGGTTATTTTCCTTTGCAACCAGCATGATTTAACCGGAACTAACTTCCGGAACCTGCCGCACCGTCTCAAATTTTTCCCCGTGCCGTCGATATATTAATTGGATCCAACTGAAATGGTACCGGCTGTTAATACTCAGTGACTGGAGATTTGTCATGGGCTTGTTAGACGACTTACGTAAACAAAGCGAAAGCAAACAAATAGAAGAGCAGCACGCGAATAACCGCAAGGAAAAAGCGGAACAATATTATCGCGAAAAAGTGCAGCCAAAACTCAACGAGATTTATACGCACTTTAATGAGCTTGCCAAACACCTGAACTATGTAAAGCCGAATACAGTAGCGACATACACGATCAACGCCACCGGCCTGCAAGCGGAATTCAAGCAACAGGATTATAAGGTTCAGGTCGACAGCATGACCGATACCAACTATATTTCGATCCGCTGCACATGTGCGCGGCCCACGGATGTGGAATTTGTGGTCGATGATCCCGCGGCGGTAAACAAGCATAAGCACTATTTCAATATAAACAACATGAATTTTCAGACCTACCCGCGCAACAATGGCGAGCCGGGCGCGCGTTTTACCGTAAAAGCGGAAATTCCTGTTGAGTTCCTGTTTAAAGGCGACCGGGAGAATGGCCGGATAAACCTGGTGGTCAGCAATTTTGATAATCTGGGCCGCCGCAACCGTGAATTAACCGTGCAGGATATCAATGATAACTTCCTGGACGCGCTGGATCGCTATCTGATCCGTGAAAACGCCGATTTTTTCAAGCTGACTATTAACGAAAAAGCCAAGGAAGAAATTCGCGCCAAAGTCCAGGAGGAACAACGCCGGCGAATGGAAGAGCTGAAGGAAATGGAGCGTCTCGCGCAAGAGGAACAGTTGCGGGAAAAGCTGGAAAAGGAAAACAAAGGAGTTAAAAAAGGACTTAAATTAATGAAAAATATTCCGGCAAAGAAAATTTTCAAGCAAGCTTGAGTAAAACTGTACAACTGTTGTTTCGCATGCAGCGCGCTCCGGCAACACTAATTCCGGGCATGCGAACTCGATTTATACCAACCTAGGTTGTACCAACTCAGGTTATACCAACAAAGCGCAAACAATCCCCGGGTAACAGTTCTCTGGCGCGTTGAAGAATTTGTTGTTCCTGTGCTGGACTCAGCAGGACTTTATGATCACCGGTTTGCCCTTTGCGGATAAATCCGCCCGGTTTAAACATCGACTCGCCGGATTCAAACCGGGTTACAAATTTTTCTGCGCGTTGCTTCATCCATGTGAAAGAACAGTATTCAAGTACTTTACAGCGGCTGGCGCTGGCCAGTTGCCAGCCCAGAAAACCGAGAATTCGTTCTATTGCGCCATCCAGATCGTTAACCATATCCTCGTAACGTAACCACAGTACGTTGTCATCATTGATGTGGGGCCACCAGCTTTGCACGTTCCGGTACCACGCGCCGAATGATATCCAGTCCGTAAAATAGTCGTCAAAGGATCGCGGCCTTTGCAAGTTTACGTGCTTAAGCGCCGCATCGGTCATCGACATGACATGATGATAAAAACTGACACAACAATCGCGCGGATCCCTGGAACTTAGAATAATACGCGCTGCGGGTGCATATGGATTTTGCGGGCCGCGGGAGTGCGTGCCAGGAGTTTGCGGGTAAGTGCAGTGTGTCTTGAAAATACGCGGATCGGGTAATGTTTCATAATATTCCAGTTGCGTGGGCCAGGTTCTGTCAACACGGGGTAATTCCAGCCAGGGTACAGCGTCGTGGATGGAATCGAAGTCGCTGACGCCACCGGTTTTCAACTGATATAAAATCTGCTGCATCCACGTAGTACCGGCCTTGGGTGCCGTGGTGATCAATACATCGGTGGGACGCACACTGAAATTGGCCAGGATACGGGGATCATGGAATGGACTCCATTCACCCCATCTGGGATCGGGCCTGGTTTGCTGCTGCATTGATTGTTTATTCGATGTTACGGCAGGCGACGCTGTTTAATTAATGGTGGTGATGCCCGTCCGGACCATGCGCATGGCCATGATGGAGCTCTTCCTGTGTGGCATCACGCACATCAACCACCTTAACATCAAAGTTTAAGTGATAGCCTGCCAGTGGATGATTGGCATCGACTGTGACACCGTCGCCGGTAACGCCGACCACCGTCACCGTGATATGCCGTCCATCCGGGCCGGCGGCGTGATACTGGTCACCCACCTTGATTTCCTCATCGCCAAACATGTTGCGTGGAACCGATTGCTGTTTGGATTCATCCCGTACACCATAAGCCTGCTCCGGTGGGACACGTACTGAGATTTTCTCACCGATCGATTTTCCGTCCAGTTCAGATTCCAGCCCTGGAATAATGTTATTGGCGCCATGTAAATAAACCAGGGGTTCGCCGCCCTGCGATGTGTCGACTATATTGCCATTATCATCTTTCAGGGTGTAATCGATACTGACGACTTTATTGGCCTCAATTTTCATTCAATTTCTCCGGTTATGACGTGTCGGGTTTGGTCTACTTTCCATCACGCGCAATGAATGTGGGGTGTAATTGGGATTTCAGGATCCAGATCAGTGACGCGAAAAAGAGCAGATAACAGCCGGCTACCATATCACGAAACGCTGCGACTGAAAAAGAGTCATTTGCGGGTTACCGGGTGGGATGAAGCCGGTATTCAGGATGGAAGGGATGGCCGAACCGGCTAAAACAACGGAGTACGAAGCAGTGCATACCGCCTAAGCCCAACGACAGCGCAGCACGATGTTTTGGGAAGACCGGGGCGTTTTAATTTCAGGCTTTTGCCACGGTAAATTGCGTCATAAAAAAAGCCCGCATAAGCGGGCGAGGCAGGTTATGGTAATCGGGAGCTTTTTTCCTTAAGGAGGAAATTGAATTCAGGGGGAGTTCACGTGTGGTTTTATAATGCTGGCGAGGCTAAAGCGCTTGCCAGCTTCAGCCAGCAGCAAACCGAGTTCTTTGGCCGGGTGCCAGTCAAACATTCCCGAAAAAATTATCGGCAGCGCTATCAATGGCAACAATAGCAATGTTTGATTCGCATAGTGTGTGTTGAGCATCAGTGAAACGACTATCAGCAATAAACCCGTCACCAATTCAACAATTCTAATAACCAGGTCGGTCATGGTAATACCTCCATATGTAAGTTAATCAACAATAAGACTGATTTTCAGTTGCCAGACTTTGGCAAAAAGAGTACCGACGTTGGATATGTGATGGCCCGGCAATCCAAAAGCCTTTTGTGCAGACATGTGAAGGGCGGAACGGGATAGTTATGTTGCACGCCAGACGTTTTGGATCACTGTGCCGGTCACTTAAGAGCGCACTATGCTCAATTCAGAGTGAGTCGAGTTTCAGCAATGCATTATGTCCTTATTGCACTTTGAAACTCCGTTCGCATGAGACAGAGCTATCTTTCGTCATCTACCACCTCCTTTTAACGGTGAAGTATTTTCACAATGCCGCTTGCTGTTCTTGCGAGTTTGTTTTGCGGGTTATTGCACGGTGTTCGAAACAAACACCCGCGTTTTACAATTTACATTTAGCAATTTACATTTTGTATATAGCAAACCGGGTGCCAATGCGGTTTTGTTTTGCGCGGCTGCCGCTAAGTGCAGGAAATCGCGAGGGATATTCTGGCAACCTGTTTTCACCCGGAAAAATCACGGGAAAAAAACCGCGGGAAAAATGAATCGCAGTTGTGCAAGCGCAGTTTTTTGGGCGCAACGATAGTGCAATGCCGTTATAAAATCCTTTTGTAAATTGCACATGCCATTTTATTTTTGCGTTGCAGTGGATGTCTCCAGAATTGAACCGCGTACCGGCGTTGAGAAAAAGGTGCGCATGACCAGGCGCCAGTTAAGGGGTTGTGTACGATTCCACGGCGCAAGCGCCAGCATCCTGGCCATCGCGCAATAATCAAAGTGCACCGAGATGGAAGTGCCCATCAGTTGCACCCACAGCATCCATTCCATATATGGAAGTTGAGCCAGGCAAAACCAACCCAAAAATCCCAGACGAACCTGCACCGGGAAGCTGAGCCGGAAATTTTCCAGTATATAAAAGTGAGCCAGTTGAATCATGGTGATCGCGGCGGTGATCAGCAAGCCATTCGTTTCTCCCAGAATCCCGACCGTTATAAAAGGTATCGTTGCCAGCCAGTACCACCATGACAGATCTTGTTTGGGGAACATATGAATTGCCTCTGTTGAAATAAGTAACTGACGATGATCTGTTAACCGGAATTCGAGCGGCTGCTGACGACAGCCGCTTGAATTAACTCCGGGTTGCAAACCTTTTTACCAGCATTTATTCCCTTCTTCACATCAGTGTCGACAATGCCTGTGTGATCTTGGTATGTTGGCTGCTGTTGATCATGCTGCCGAGCACGTTCAGGAATCGCGGTTCCTGCACGCCGGAAATAATGTATTGCCAGCGGTACGCTTGCAGCAATTTGTCTTCAACGGCCTGGCGCTGCTCCGCATTGTAGTTCCCGTTGCAAATCCGGAAAAAATACTCCGCATCCGCTTTGGACTGAACCTGCAAAATGCCGTCAACGGCAACCACCAGATCAATCAGGTCCTGCACCGCCTGGCCGCGCTCTTCATCGGTGAGTTTTCTGTTTTCCCTGATCCACTCCAGTTCGTCCAAAATGGCGTGCTGGGATTCCTCTTTCCAGTGGAACAGAAAAATATCCTTATACAATTCCGATAAGTTACTGTCCGGTTCGATGCTTTGCTTGTAGTGCGCCTGGGTGAACAGCTCGATATGGCAAGTCAATGCGAGCACCGCCCAGGTGGATTTATCCAGCACTACGGCCGCCACATCGTTGGGCTGCGGCAGAAATTGATAGCCGGCGGGCATTTTTTCCCCGATCATTTTATCGATGCGGCGGAACAACTCCTGGTGCTTCAATTCTTCATCACTGAACCGCACCAGCGCTTCCAGCGCCACCTGGTCGCCAAACACATAATCGCCGGAGAGTTCCATGATCTTGGCGCAGATAAAACGCTCCACCAGGCCAAACATGTTGGCATAAGTCCGGCCCTGGATCTGGCTCAAAAGGCGCTTTTCACTGTCGTTCATAAACGTGAGATCCTGGATTTTGGATAAACCGTCCGGCAGAAATTTTTTGTGAAACTCGAAGGTGCGGCCTCTAAAGACATCTTTTTCGATTTCCCAGCGGATCCGCCTGGAAACAGCGATGCAGTTGGCGTATCGTTGCGTGTCGGTTTTGTGGGCTTGTTGCAGCATGGTGTTATCCTCCGGTGTTGGTTAGTGAATACCTGTCTGGTAACTAACAATAGAAGCTGAATGTATCCGGAGGATTTCAGATGGCGGCCGCTTTGTTATGCGATTGTTTCAGTGTGTTTCAATGGAACAGGCATGTGGCGCGGAGTAACGTGTGCCGCGCGCGTTATGCCATGGTGTTGGAGGTGTGTAAAGCCGTTGTTGCGTTAATGCGTGAACAATGCGGGTCTGGCAGCGCCTATATTTGGCTTTTTAATATGGATTCTGTCAACTGGTAAAAATCGCCGACATCAATGGGTTTTTTAACCAGGGCTTTAATGTTCAGATATTCGAGATCGCTCCGGCGGACGTCGTCGCCATACCCGGTGTAAAGAATCATTGGTACATGGGGATTTACCGCTATGATGTGGCGCGCCAGTTCAATACCGGTCAGTTTCGGCATGGTCTGGTCGAGGACTATCAAATCAAAGGCGTCGGGATTTGCTTCGATAAATTTCTGCGCCTCAACGCTGCTGTTAAATGTGTACACATCCATGCCCCAGTTTTCCAGCATGTCTTCCATGAATTCACTGACGGATGTTTCGTCGTCCACCAGCGCGACACGGCCGGTTAAATGGTTGCGTTTTTGCGCCGGCCTGGCCGGATTGTCCGGCTCCGGGTTCGCGGCGGCGGAAACCTCCCTGATCGCGGGCAGCAGGATATGGAAGGTCGTGCCTTGTCCGGGAACGCTTTCCACGCCGATATGTCCGCCGTATTCATGGACGATGCCATGCACGGTGGCCAGGCCCATCCCGCTGCCTTTACCCACTTCCTTGGTGGAATAGAAAGGTTCAAAAATGCGGCTGATCTCGTCTTTCGCAATGCCAACGCCTGTATCGGAGACCGCCAGTTCCACGTAATCGCCGGCGATGCCCTGTTGGCAGGACGCACAGACGCAATCGCTGCAGTGACGCTGTTTCGCCGAGATTGTCAGGCGGCCATGGTTGTGCATGGCGTCCCTGGCGTTAATGCACAGGTTCATGATGATCTGTTCGACATGCAAGGGATCAATGTTAACCAGTGGTGATGTGGAATCGCAATCAGTATTGATTTCAATGGTTGAAGGCAGGGTGGACTCCAGTAATTTCATGGATTCCTTCACCAGCGGCGCCAGGGTTAACGGTTTGGGTTCACCGCGCTGTCCACGGCTGAAGGTTAACAACTGCTGGATCAGATCGCGGGCTTTTTGTCCAGACCGCAGCGAGCGCCGCAGGTACTTTGCGATTTTTTCATCCTCGTACTGTTCGGACAATTCAGCCGCCAGCACGATGTAGCCCATGATGCCGGTGAGGATGTTGTTAAAGTCGTGGGCGATGCCACCGGATAAATGGCCAATCGCTTCCATTTTCTGCGCTTGCCGCAATTGCGCTTCCAGGCGGGTGCGCTGTTCTTCCGCGCGTTTGCGCTCGGTGATATCGCGCAGATAGCCGATATACATTATGCCGCCGGCGCCGCGTGCAACATCGATGGATAATTCCACGGGAAATTCCGAACCATCGGCGCGCATGGCGGTGAGTTCCAGGCGTTGGGCGACGTCACTGTTATCGTGCTGTTGCTTGCGCCGTTCCATGGCGGCCTGGTGGTGAGCCCGGAATCGTTCGGGAATAATCAACTCCACCATGGGCTTGCCAATGATGTCTGGTTTACGGTAATTAAAAGTTTCTTCCGCGGCCGGATTGAATTCCAATACTTTGCCGTCACTGTCAATCCCGATAATGCAATCCATCGCCGCATCGATGGTGGCTCGCAAGCGGTCTTCGCTCTCACGCAATGCGTTTTCGTGTTTCACCTGTTCGGTAACATCGCGCAGAATAGCCAGCATATGGGGCTGGCCGTTATAATCCATGCGGACGCCGCGCACATCCGCCAGATAACAGGTGCCATCCTTGCGCAGTACATTAGTGACCGTATGAAAAGGCTGATTGGCGCTCACCGCGGCTATAAAGGCTTTATAGGTCTCACGGCTTTCCGGTGGCACAAAATCCTGCGGCCGCAGCTTTAATGTTTCTTCATGCGTGTAGCCGTGCATGCCGGTCCATGCGGGATTGACGTCGACAATATGTCCGTCGAGGCTGAACAGGATCAGGCCATCGAGGGATTTGTTGAAAATGGTGCGGTATTGTTCCTGGGTCGCGCGGCGGGCGCGTGTCGCATCGAGCCGTTCCAGTTCAATCGCGGCGCGCACGGAAAATATTTGCAACAAAGACTGGATGAGTTCCGGTTCCGTGAGCGGCTTGGTGTCAAGCACAACCATCAAACCCATTCCCCTGCCGGTGGAATCATAAAGTGGAATAGCGGCATAGCCTTCAATACCAAATTCAATGGTCATGGGTTCGGGAAAAAGGGTCTTAACTTCGCGCGGGTAATAACGGTAGGTCTGGTTAACCACGTTGGCGCACGGCGTACCTTCCAACTCGTATTGGATGCCAGTGACATATTTGCCATCAAAATAGCCTGCAATCACATCAACCGCATCTTCCTTATCATGGCTGATTTCTCCAATATAGGCATACTTGACATCGAGCGCTTTCGTGATGTTCATCACCAGCTCGCGGAAAATATTGTTGCCGCTGTTGTTGGACACCGCGGTCGCGGCGATTTGCAGCGCGCGGTTCAGGCGGCCGGCTTCGTTAATGACAGCATCGTTAACAGCGTCTTCCTTGTTTAGCATAGGATTGATCGATTGAGGATTTTCGGTCAGCGGGTTAGTTGTTATTAATAAGTGTATCACCAGTGGCCGCGTGTCAGCCGCGTCATTAACAAAACATACAATTGAAACACAACTGAAACAATGTTATTGCCGGGCAATAGGTGGTTTATTTGCCGGAGACGGCAAACATGTAACCGATGCCGCGGACCGTTTTGATTACCTGGGGTTTTTCCGGGTCCGGTTCAATTTTTTTGCGCAAGCGGGTAATACGGATATCGATACTGCGGTCGTAGGGGTCCCAGTCGCGGTTCTGGGTGAGATTCAATAACTGATCGCGGGTTAGCGGCCGGTTGGGGCGTTCGGCAAACACCTTGAGTAAGTCAAACTCCATATTGGTGATGGAAATTTCCCGGCCGTCTTTATCCAGCAATTGATAAGACATCAGGTCCAGAGTGCATGACCCGAAACTCACCCGTGTCTGATCGTCATGCTCCACCGCTGGAGTCGCCATGGCGGAAGCCGCAGGGCGTTGGTAACGCCGCGCCACGTTTTTTAACCGGGCGCGCAGTTCCCGCGGATCAAATGGTTTGGAGATATAGTCGTCGGCGCCGATTTCCAGCCCCACGATACGGTCGACGGTTTCACCGGCGCCCGAAACTATGATGATGCCGATGTCGTGATGCTCCCGCATGAAGCGCGCGATGCTCAGGCCGTCTTCTCCAGGCAGGCTGATATCGAGCAGTACAACATTGGGTACTTGCTTTTCCAGTTGCTGGCGCGCGGATTTGCCGTCCTCGGCCTGCGCCACGCTGTAGCCGTGTTCGCTGAGATACTCGTTCAGCAAATAGCGAATATCGGGATCATCGTCGACAACCAGGACATGAATGTGATCGGACATAATAACTCTTTGCATCAAGACTGCGCTTGAGCACCAAAAACTAAGTGATATTTAACCTTCAATTTTAGTGCGGGTACTCCAATTAAGCAATCGATGGTTACAAATCCGAAACAAAATCATTACAGGATTAATATGAGGAATGGTTTTGGCGGAGATACCTGCGGCTGAGAAATCGGGCGGAGCGCAACAGCAGGGGGGTAACCAGGAGCCAGCACGAGCCGATGACCGCCAGGCTAAGTGCAAACTGGCCGTCCGGGAAGCGCAATGCGCCAAACCGATGTCCGGCCCAATAGGTCAAAGGCGCAAACACCAAACCCAGCAAAGCGGCCATGACATAGTGCTGATGCAGCCAGCTCAGGCTATGGTTCAGCGTGATGCCGAACAGCATCCAGAGTCCGGTCAGCCATGCGGGCGCGATCCCGGGAACGACCAGGCTATTGATTGGGGTAAAGAAACCAAGGGTAATCAACAGTGAATCCAGTGTCAGCCCCAGTAATCCGGACACCAGTATTAATTGCAGTTCGGGCACGCGTTCTTTCACCAGAATCAGGTGTATGGCAATCACAGCGACGATACTCAACAAAGCCAGCCATTCCAGTTGGCTGGCGGCGCTGATGACACAGGCAAACCAGCCCAGCTGGAACAGCAGGAAATTCATAACCTGTTGCATGGTTTGGAACTGATGTCTGGCATTAACGGTTTATTGCGATTCAGCGGTTTGGTAAAGATATAGTGCACATCACTGATGACCCGTTCAGCAAAACCGCCCTCGCAATAACACAGGTAAAAATCCCACATACGGATGAGTGTATCCGGGTAGCCGCGCTCCCTGGCTATATCGCGGTTCCGGAACAGTTTTTCTTTCCACATGCGCAAGGTGGTTGCGTAGTGGGGACCGAAATCCTCCAGATGAAACAGGCGCAGGTCGGATGCGCGGGTGGTTGAGTTCAGGATCGCTGTGTTGGAGGGTATGCACGATCCGGGGAATATATAACGTTGAATAAAATCCACGGAACGCTTTGCCTGTTCGTAACGCTGGTCGGCGATGGTTATCGCCTGTATCAGCATGATGCCGTCCGGTTTTAATAAATCGCCGCACTTTTTAAAAAACGTATCATAGTAGCGATGTCCCACCGCCTCGATCATTTCTATGGACACCAGTTTATCGTATTGGCCTTTCAGGTTACGGTAGTCCTCAAACAGCAACGTGATTCTATCTTCCAGATTTTCTTCCAGGATTCTGCGCTGGGCCCACTGGTGCTGGTTTTGCGATATAGTCGTGGTTGTCACGTGACAGCCGTAATGTTTCGCGGCGTAGATGGCGAATCCACCCCAGCCGGTTCCTATCTCCACAATGCGGTCGCCCGGCTTGATGTCCAGTTTGTCACAAATGCGTTTAAGCTTTGCGCGTGACGCCTGCTCCATGGTCGAGTTGCCGTTTTCAAAGATACCGCAGGAATACATCATGGTGGGATCAAGAAAAAGTTCAAAAAAGTCATTGCCCAGATCATAGTGCGCGGCAATGTTATTTCTGCTGCCGGCCAGGGTATTGCGGTTCAGCCAGTGCAGGATCTTGCGGAACGGATTCGAAAGCCGCGCCAGGCGTTTTTCCATGTTATCCAGCAGCTCCATGTTGCGAACCATGATACGCATCACGTTGGTCAGGTTTTCGCATTTCCAATGACCCATGATATAGGATTCACCGGCGCCGATGCTGCCGCCAAACGCCAGCATGCTGTAAAAGCTCGCGTCATTGACTTTAATAACCGCCGCGGCGGGAAATATGCCTGTTATGGCGCCGAAATAATAACGTTCGCCATGATCATCAATGACCAGTTGACCTTCACGCAGTTGTTGCAGTTGTTTGAGAATGGCGTGCTTGGCAATCGAAGCCACGATGCCGGCCGCTTTCGCCGGTCGTTGCGAGGTATGATTGAACTTATACTGGCTTTCATAATTCTCTCACCGTTGATTGGTTTGTAAGGTTGTCTGCTTTGTATCCTGGATGTGGATAAAAGGGAATTTTCTTCAGCCACAGTTTTAGCGCCTGGTAATAAATTGCCGCGGTCACCTTGGCGGTCATAAAAGGATACATGGCGAGCGTTTTTGCCAGGTTCATTGCGGTTATTGGCTGTCTTTTCATGGTCATCGTGGCGTCAAAGATTTTTCTGCTAATGCCGTTTTTCATTTGAAGGTTTTCCATGTGTACACTCAGGCGTTCATCGGGCTGTATAAAACGCCAGTCATAATCAATATTCATGTCCATGAAAGGTGAGACGTGGAAGTCCTTGCCAAACCTGTAGCGCTTGTTTCGCCTTGTCCCCTGGTTACGCTTTTCGGTCAGCACGTAGCAATACTGATCGCGCCATGGGGTATTGTTGACTTCGGCAACGATGGTTTCCACGCGGTTGTCGGTTTCGTCAAAGCAATAATAAAAACTTACCGGATTGAAACAGTAGCCGAAATAACGGAAATGGGTCAGGAGGCGGATGGGTCCGCGCGGCCGGTTACCGGTCTCTTTCTGCACCAGTTGGCGGATCGACTCATCCAGTTTTACACCGGGTTTCCCATAGTGGTCTTCGCGCCGGAACCAGGCCAAAGCAAACTTTTTGCCGGACCAAAACCAGTGTTTATCGAACAGGGAAGGCAATTCCGCCAGATCCACGTACATCATGAACAGCCGGTAGCTGAATTCATGTATCCTGGGCGCGAAGCGCCGGTGCCTAACTTGCCCTGTGTAAATACAACTTTTCATCGGCATTGGTCCTTTCAAAATGTTCGATGGCATTCAAGGCGCTGAGCACGCCGTCTTCATGGAATCCATTGCGCCAATAGGCGCCGCAATAGTAGGTTCTTCTGAATCCGTTGATGTCCTGCTGCCGTTGTTGCGCTTTCATTCCTTCCAATGTGAACATGGGATGATAGTATTCCAGGCGTTTGATAATCTTGCTGGCATCAATCGCCTCGCTGTTATTCAAGGTCACGCAAAATGTATGTTTGGATTGCAGGCATTGCAGGATATTCATGTTATAGGTGAGTGCAACGCGATCCCGGTTTTCTTTCAGTCTATGGTAGTTCCAGGCGGCCCACGCCAGGCGGCGCTTGGGCAGGATGCGATGATCGGTATGCAGCACCGCTTCATTACGCCGATAAGGAATTGCGCCGAGAATATTTTTTTCATCTTTCGTGGGATCGGCAAGTATCTTCAGCGCCTGATCACTGTGACAAGCCAGAAAAACGCTATCGAATCGCATCGTTTCACGGCCCGCC
Source organism: Gammaproteobacteria bacterium (assembly GCA_022627515.1). Classification (GTDB taxonomy): domain Bacteria; phylum Pseudomonadota; class Gammaproteobacteria; order SZUA-152; family SZUA-152; genus JAKEGK01. The sequence continues at coordinate 17,950 of JAKEGK010000176.1, read as the reverse complement.
GGTTTCACCACCACGTGGGTATCGAAACGCCGGATCCATTCAATGGGTGTGCGTAGAAGGATTTTGTCCCTGAAGCCGGCGGTCAGTTTATCCACGTAATTTTTGGAGCCATTCCTGATAACACGCCAGGCAGGCCGGTCATCAATATTCAACATGCCGTGATTGTTAAAAAAGCGAATAAAAAAGTACGCCGGGAACTCCATTATTTTATCCGGCGCGGAAGACCAGATGGCGGCGCCCATCGGGACAATGTAGTGGTTGATAAATTCGGCCGAGTACTTTTGCTGTTGCAGATAATCACCCAGCGTAGCGCCGGTTTGCTGGCGCCGCAACAACTGTTTTGCCTGGCGGTTAAAGCGCAGGATGTCGCGGATCATCCGGTAAAATGAGGGTCAGAGCAGATTGCGCCGTTGCGCAAACAGGCTATTAAGCGTGGTACCGTTGTATTCCAGTCCTGACAGTTCACATTTGACACTAAAACTCATATCACTGGGCTGGCTGTCCACGTTGAGTTCTTGCAACAGCGCAATAAAGTTGGGATAGGTCCAGTCATTGAACACGATAAAGCCGGTGTCAATGTTATGTTCTTCATCGTCCAGCTGGATGTGATGCGTATGAGTATGACCACCAATGTAGTTGTTGGCTTCAAAGACAGTGACATCGTGGCGCCTATGCAGTTTGTAAGCGGCAACATTGCCGGCGATGCCGGTGCCTATGACGGCTATTTTCATGCTTGCCTCACCGTATTTAACATCAGGCGCGTATAGAGCCGGCTGGGCAAAAAGGAAAGTAACTTGTAGGGAATGCTGAACGCTCTTGGAAAATCTATTTCCTGTTTATACCGGGCGATACCGTTCACAATAATCCGCGCGGCTTCGTCTGCTTCAATGCGCAACGGCATCGGAAAATCGTTTTTGTCTGTCAATGGCGTGCGCACAAAACCGGGACAAACAGTGAAGACGTGAATGTTTTCCTGAAACAGGTGGATGCGTAGCGCCTGCAGCATATTGCGCACGGCGGCTTTCGAGGCGCCATACGCTTCTGCACGGGGGATGCCGGCGAAAGAGACGGTACTGCTCATTCCTCCCAACTGCGCGGTCGTCGAATTTCGCAGCAATGGCAGCACCGCCTCTATTCCGTAGACCATACTGAGAAAGTTGGCCGAAATCGTTCTCTCGAATATGGCGGAGTCGAAGTTCTTGATGTCAACGTGTTCGGCAATGCCGGCGTTAAAAAATACGATATCCAGGCCGCCCCAAAGTTCCCCTATTCTGGCAACTGCTTTGTGATTCTCCTCTTTCAGGGTGACGTCGAAAGGAATAACCAGGCATTTATCCTTTCCGATTATTTCAGCGGTGTTGTCCAGCATTGCCTCATTGCGCGCGGTAATAGCTACCCTGGCGCCGCGTCTGGCAAATTCCAGCGCCACCGCTTTGCCGATTCCCGAGGAAGCACCGGTAATCCATACGCGTTTATCCTGAAAACTCCGGGGTTTTTTCAACATTTTGGTCATACCTTCTGTTTGATGTATTTAAGCAACGGGCCGATCAGGGGCAGGTTTTCGTAAACCATCCTGCCCGCATCGAAATAATCCCGGTGAAAATAGATCCTGTCGTCAAAACGGATCTGCGTGCTGCCTGACACTTCAATCGGATTATTTCTGGACAGGGTGCGATGTCGCAGCGTCATGTTCCAGGTGATCATTGCGGAGCGTGGTTTTTCGTAGACGTCTTCAAAGTTAAACTCACAGCTTTCCACGTTTTTATATAACTTCGAGAAATAATCGCGTAGCCTGCTGAGTCCTCGTATTTCATGAAAGGGATCAATAAACGTAATGTTCTCTTCATAGATCGTGTTCACGGATTCGATATTGCCTGCGTTAAGATTTCCATAGATCTTTTGGAAATTGCCGATAATGTTGTTCATTGCCGTTAGCTCTTATCGGTCAAGCGACTGTTTTTAAGTTCAGCCGGCACAACCCTTAAATCCCAGATGATTCCCAGTGACGAGAGCAGTTTCAGAAAATAGTAAGTCATGTCGATTTCCCACCAGTAAAAACCCTGGCGCGCCGAACCGGGAAAACGATAATGGTTGTTGTGCCAGCCTTCACCGCAGGTGATAAGGGCCAGCAAGAGACTGTTCCGGCTGTCATCGTTCGTTTTATATCGGCGCTTTCCGATTTGATGCGCCAGGCTGTTGACGGTATATGTCGCGTGATACAACAATACCGTCGAAATGAAGAATCCCCACACCACCAACTGCGGGCCGTTTGTATTTAATGACGGAGCGTAACTATGCAGTAACTCTCCGAGGCCATACAATCCGGCCGCCAGCGTGACAGGAACCATCGCGTCAAAGCGGTCCAGCCATACCAGTTCCCGGTATTTCAGGAGGTCGGGGATGCGCTGAAATTTGGGTGGAAAATTCTCATTCGACATGAACCATCCCATGTGGCTCCAGAAAAAGCCGTGCTGTTTGGGGGAGTGCGCGTCTGTTTCCTTGTCGGAATGAATATGGTGATGCCGGTGGTGGGAAGCCCACCACAACGGGCCGCGTTGCGCCGCGGATGCTCCCAGCACCGCAAAAATAAATTGCATGGCGCGGCACGTTTTAAAGGTTTTATGGGAAAAGTAGCGATGATAAAAGCCGGTAATGGCCAACATGCGGAAAAAATACAGGGATACCGCAACGGCAACCGCAAACGGGCTCCACCCAACCCAGATAACGCCGAGGCACATCAGATGCATGAATATAAATGGCGTTACCCGCAGCTAGTCGACTTTGCGCGTTGTCAGTTCACGCGTTGTGCCTGACAGACTGGCGTGTGCATCGAACCAGTTCCACAGTATTTTAAACACTGCGGCGGCTGCTGATTGCGTGTTTACAACGGCGGGAGAGATCTGTTTCACGATACGGATTCCTAGATTATCGCGGTTGATGTTAATGCTGTATTGCTAATGCTGGGCATGTAGGAACTGTTGTCTTTCGGCCCGGAATTTTTTTTGAACACCAGGAGCACCTCACCCAGGTTGATGCCGTGTTTGCTCATGACAGAACGGTTTAGCATGGTGTTTTCATCGATGAGGTACATCTAGTCATCGAAGTGCATGTGATAAACGTCATCGTCTACTTTCAGCGCCAGCACGTATTGCCATACGCGGCGCCTTTGGCTTCACCAATGACATCATCCGCGGCGCCGGAATAGTTATGCGCATCGATACGGGTTAATTTCCAGGTGCGGCGCTGTTTCGAACCATCGGAATAGGTGAAAAACTCATCCAGCACACCCTGGTTTTGCTCCCACTCACCCGTCATGGCCACGTGGAAGCGTTTAATCACCTTGCCGCGATAGTCCTGGAATAAACCCCAGGCTTCGATTTCGCCGTTGAAAAAGGTTTTCATATCCAGGACGGGCATCTCGCTTTCGTAATCCTGTGGCGTGGCGCCGCAACCGGCGAGCGTCCAGAAAACACAACATAAAAATAAAACCAAACCTTTCATCATTCTGTTGCTCATTGCTATCTCTCCATGCGTCCTATAAGCCTGCTGCGCAGCTCCGGTTGAGATGTGTTGGGATGCAGCCAGATTGACAGCAGTGCAATACCAAATTCAGTATCTTTAATGGTTTGTATCAGTTCATTGTTGAAGTAGAAATGCGTTTGCTTATCAGCCGTGACCAGGGTTGTGATGGAATCGCCCGGTGGCACCGAGGGCCAAATCATCGCTAGACGCTGTTGCCATTCCTTGCGCTTATCCAGGCTGTAAATACTCAATCGTTCCCATTCCCGCGCCGTGCGTTCCGCTAGCGCGCCGCTTTTAATATGCTTTTGATAGGTAATGTGTAACGCCATCGGGAGAGAGCCGGTGAGACCATTAAAATTACCGTTGGCGGTCCACAAACCGGCTTCATAGATCGTAAAACCGAACCAGCGAATGGAGCCCGTTCCAACGTGCTTTAATTCTGTGTAACCGTTGAATGCGGCAGGCGCCGGTTGCCCTGCAAATAGGATTGGACTAACGCCTGTTAAAATGGATATGAATAGACAAATGCGGATGGCGGACAAGCGCATTAGTCGCGGATTTCCCTGCCCTGGAATGTTTGACACTTCAGTTTTTGCGAATGCGCTATACATTGATCTGGTAACCCTTGTTTCAGGCGTCAGCAGGGCAGTGCGCCCTGCTGATTTCTGCCGATTAACATCCACCACATTAATAATCGGCCGTTGAATTGCGGAACATGGCGTCCTGAACGCTCTTGCTGGATCTGTTCACCACGGCTTGTAACAGCGCGTTTGACGGGTCCCACTGCATCATCGCGGTAAAAATCGGGTAACAGGCGAATAACGCTATCCAGCTGGGCGCGGCGGGTGACAGCAAAACCGCGCCGATAAGCGCGCTGCCCAACAGGTAACGACGCATAGTTTCCAGACGGGAGACGTTGACGTTGAAATCAATATTCATTTTCGGATTCCTCCAAATGTTCTGTTCAATGTTTACGATCGTTTGTATAACCGCTATTTCAACTTATACAAACCCTATACATCTTTAAAGTAATTTATACAAAAGCTATACACCAGTGTCAAGCAGGACGCGGAAAATATTTTTAAACATTGTAATAACATAAAGATAGAAAAGTACAAAGCTCATTCTGTCTTGTACTATAGTTATACAATATGTGGAGGCTGGCTGATTTAGCGGCACAATTGTTTCCCGCAGACATAAAGTTGCGGCGGATAAGCGTGGTTGAGTGGAAATGATTTAGCGGTGCTGCTTTGCCCGGTGGCAGGGCTGTTCTTTAACGCAACTGCGGTTGTGAGGTCATGCTTTAGTGGTTTTCAGGGAAATGCGGAAATAGCCAGAACATTATTGACCAAGCACATCATCGATTTTCCGCACCCCTTGCGCGATGTCGGCGCCTAACGGAATGGCGCCGGCGCCAAGGATTGTGTCGGTGTGCTGGACAGCGGTCTTGCCGCCGACGAACACCGGTACCTTAACGCTGGCAACCAGGGTTGCCAGTTTCTCCGTTAGTATTGAAGGCTCAGGCTCGATTGAACCGGATAACAAAATCGCATCCCCACTGGAACGTTCAACCGGAGTTTTGAGTTCCTCAAACGGGGTGTCCGCGCCGAGATACACCAGCCGGTAACCATGGTTGAGTGCTGACAGGCAGAACAACATGAGCCCAACCTCATGATGCTCTCCGGGCAGGCATGCCGCAACCAGCACCGGCCCGTTCTGCGATATGGGTTGATGATGGAAACGCGCCCCTAATTTATTACGCAAATAAGCCCCGAAAAAATGCTCTTCCGCAACGCTGCCTTCCTGGGTTGCCCAACGAAGACCCAGCTGTTTTAGCAAGGGCAAAATCAAATACCTGGTTACAAGATCGATGGGGTAGACTGACAATGCATCGTTGTAGGTCTGATCCAGTGCGTTGACATCGAATCGCACTATCGCGTTGAGCATGCGGCGCTGGAAATTGAACCAGGGATCCGTTGTGGATTCACTGGCGCGCTGGATGCTTTTACCCTTCAGGTAGTCTTTTACCTGCCCAATGGAAATACCCTTGCCGAGCAATTCCAGCACCTGTTGAATCAGATCGATGTCATTTTGTGTATAAAGACGGTGGCCTTTCGGGGTGCGGACAGGTTTGATCAGACCGTAACGCCGTTCCCATGCGCGCAATGTAATGGAATTAACTCCGGTGAGGCTGGATACGGTTCGTATCGGATAAAGCTCCTCTTCGCCGGGTGGCTTTTCAAGCGGTTGTTTTTTTAGAGACATAATTCCGATCCTTCATGTTAAAGCTCTTCGTTGCGGGAGCTATAAAAATAATTCCGCTTTTTGCTTGAGAAATTGTAGACCATGTTGTATAACAATTGTATAAGAATTATTTACTTTTTTTAATAATCTTATACAAACTTTTACAAGTGGTGCAAAGTCAAATATTTACGGATTCTGCCGATTTGCGATGAGGACTACATTATGCCATCTAACTATATGATATTCCTGACTATTACGATGCTGTTAGGATTGCCCGCCGCCGGCGTCGCCGCGGAAACCAGCTGCCCGGAAACACTGAATTTCACCAAGCGCACCCTGGCCGGCAATGAATCGGTCAACCTGTGCAGGGAGTATCTCGGCAAGGTTGTGGTGGTTGTGAACACCGCCAGTAAATGCGGTTACACTTATCAGTACGAAGGCCTGGAAGCATTGTACCGAAAATATAAAGATCAAGGCCTGGTGGTGATTGGTTTTCCTTCCAATGATTTTGGCGGGCAGGAGCCGGGCAACGAAAAACAAATTCAGGAATTTTGCCGTTTGACCTATGGGGTGGAGTTCCCAATGTTCGAAAAAACCCACGCGGCGCGTGACGATGCCGATCCCCTCTATCAAACGCTGGGCAGGTTATCCGGTGAATATCCGCAATGGAATTTTCACAAATATGTGCTGGACCGCAACGGAAAGCTGGCCGCAAGTTTTAACAGCAAGATTGAGCCGCAAGGCAGCCAGATGATTAATACCATCGAGGGATTGTTATGATGAGCAGTAACATCAGAAACAATAACAGTGAAGACAATTCCATATATTGGCGTCAGCAGTTGCCTGTTAGGCCAAAAGGTGCGGTTTGACGGCAACCACAAGCACCAAAAGTTGATTACCGAAGAGCTGGCTGAAAAATTTACCTATGTGCCGGTTTGCCCGGAAATGGCCATTGGCCTTGGCGTACCGCGCGCTCCTATCCATTTGACTGGTGATCAGCACGAACAGCGGGCCGTCAATGTGAAAGACGCATCCATCGATGTTACGCAACAACTGGTGGAGTTTGGGAAGCGGAAAGCCAGGGAGCTGGATTTTATCAGTGGTTATATCTTCAAGAAAAATTCGCCCAGTTGTGGTTTGTATAATGTGAAAATATACAATACGCCTTCGAATGTATTGAGCAGCGGCATGGGTCTGTATGCCAGGCAAATCATAGAAGCCAATCCGTTGTTACCGGTCGAAGAAGAAGGCCGCATTCAGGATACGCAGCTAAGGGCTAATTATTTACAGCGGGTGGAGGTGTATCATCGCTGGCAACGGCTGCTAAACAGCGGATTGAACAGAAAAGCCGTTATTGATTTTCACACGCGGCACAAATTCATGCTGCTCGCGCATTGCGAAGCGAGTTATCGCGAATCGGGCCGCATGATCGCGCGGATTGGCGGTTATGCATTGAGTGAATTCGCTCAGCAGTATATCGTCCTGGTGATGGAGGGTTTGAAAAAACCCGCAACACCTGGCAAACACTCCAATGTTCTGGAACATATCGCCGGATTTTTTAAACACCAGCTGGATACAAATGACAAGGCCGAGATGCAGAATATTATTACAAGTTACCGTCTGGGCAGGATTCCGTGGATCGTGCCAGTCACCCTGCTGAAGCACTATTTGCGCAAATTTCCCTCCACCTACTTGTATCGTCAGTATTATCTGAGTCAGTATCACCCCGATATTTAGTGAATTAAGTTGTCATAAATTCAATAGGTTAACCTGAGCAATAGCGGGAAAGCTCTTGCAGCAATTGCTCTGTCCTTCTATGGTATAAAATTAAGCAACAATCGAGAGTATACATATATAGTTACTTCTCATCGGTAATATTGATTAGTTAGAGCACAACCTGGAATTGCGTTGTTAGCGATCAGGCAACACAATAACAATCTGTTATCAGGGGGCCGTCCGGCACTGCAGGGCACAAAAACAGGTATTAAAAATGAGCTGGCAAATAACTAAAACCGATCTGCTGCCGCGCGCGGACAAAGATCTCGCCTATCGTTCCCGCTGGTCGGGTCTTTTGTATCTGGTCGTGCTCGCTATCGTCATAGTTTCCACTCCATATTTCCGGGATCATCAACTGGAGATCACAATACTAGGCATCTGCATTGTATTGGCGGCTTTGCTGCGCACTGTGATTGTTATGCGTTTTGATAAATGGCATGCGAAACATTCCGCCCACTGGCGCGCAATGTTTAACGCGCTGACTTTTATTTTGGCGCTTTTATGGGGTGTGCTCTGTATGTCCGCCGTCACACACTATAACCTGGAATGGACAGCGATGCTGGTATTACTAATCACCGCGGGGATAGCGGCTGTTGCTGTGACAACGTTGTCTATTTATTTCAATCTGATTGCCGGATTTTTATTTTTACTGTTGTGCCCGTCGATTGTCGCCACTGCGTATTTGCATACCACACAGTCCTATGCGATAACGGTTATGTTTATGGTCTATGGCGTGTTTCTCATTGTGGTGGCGAGGCGCCTGAAAGCGGAATATTGGTCCGCCTTGGAAAACACCTTTTTACTCGACCGGCGCGCCAAACAGCTGGAAGACTCCAACAAAGAACTGGAGTCGTACAGCTATTCCATTGCGCACGATCTGCGCGCGCCGCTGCGCAGCATTACCGCTTTCAGCCAGATTTTGCTGGAGGAAGCCGGCGGCCGCCTGAACGCAACGGAAAAAGACTATTTGAACCGTGTCGTCAATGCCGGCAAATTCATGGCGGACCTTATTGATGACATACTGGAACTGTCGCGCATTAGCCGCATCGACATCCAGCAAAGAGACATTGATATTACCGCGATGGCCAGGGAATGCCTGCAAAACCTGCAGGCTTCCAATCCAAAACGGAAAGTGGAATTACAGGTGCAGCCGGATATGCATGTCACAGGGGACCCGCGCTTACTGAGAATCGTATTGCAGAACCTGTTGAGCAATGCGTGGAAATTTACCAGTGAAAGTGAACAGCCAAAAATACAGGTTGGCGCCGCCAATGATAGCGGCCAGCTGGTTTTTTTTGTGAAGGACAACGGCGTTGGATTTGACGTGAAATACTCGGACAAGGTGTTCGGAATATTCCAGCGCCTGCATAAAACGGAAGAGTTCGAAGGCACCGGCATTGGCCTGGCCAGTGTGCAGCGCGCCATACACCGTCATGGCGGTAAGGTCTGGGTGAACGCCAAACCCAAAAAAGGCGCGACTTTTTATTTTATTCTTCCGGAAGGCTCCCCAACGGCGCATTAGCAATCTTTCGGCGCGTAACAAACGGCAATGACCCCGCCGCATCACGCACCACTACCATACCGCCGATTGCCGTTTCTAGAATTTTTCCGCGCAGGGTTTTTTACGGTAATGTCATAAAAACTTCACACCTTCGTAACTGCATCTTTCTATGCTAGTGCTATCCGGAATTTATTCAGTGGAAGCGTTAGCAGATGTCAGAGCAGAATAACTCAAGTTGTACAGAAACAAATCCTTTTCTTATCAATGGCGCATTGCCTTTCAACAGGATTCCGGTATTTGGCGGATTGCTGGAGTCAACCGTGGAAAAAGTCACGGGTCTTACGATAATGCAGCGCTTGTATCAAAACCTGCCGCAAACCGGCACCAGCCGCGGATTTTTTGCAGCCGTATTGGATTTGTTTCAAATCCGTTACAAAGTCTACGAAGTAGATACGTCAAATATACCGGAAAAAGGCGCAGCGATCGTTGTCGCTAATCACCCGTTTGGCGCCCTGGAAGGAGTGATTCTGGCGCACATTTTATTGGGTATAAGAAACGATGTGCGTATTCTTGCCAACGAATTTCTTGGGCGGCTGCCAGAGCTTAAGGATTTGTTTTTCAAGGTGGATGTATTTGAAGGCAAGCATGCAATCAGCAAAAATGTTATTCCGGTCAGGCAAGCGGTACGTTGGGTGCAGGATGGCGGATTGTTACTGGTCTTCCCGGCCAGTGAAGTGTCGCATTTTCAATTTTCACAAATGAAGGTTACGGATCCACAATGGTCCCGGACCATGGGGCGCATCATGCGCCTGACACAGGCGCCGGTGACGCCGGTATACTTTCATGGCAAAAACAGCGCGTTGTTTCAGGCGTTAGGAGTTATGCGCCCCTGGTTGCGAACCGCGATGCTGCCGCGCCAGTTTCTCAACAAGCATAACGCGGTCATCGACTTGCGCATCGGTAAACCGGTTCCGTTTAATAAAGTCAGGTATTTTACCGATGACAGCCAGTTGACGGATTACCTCCGTTTGCGCACCTATGCGCTGAACAACGCGGGCAAACCGGACAGTGCCGGTCAGCGCAAAAAATCCGGCCTCCCGGAACGTAAAATGGACCGGATAGCCAACCCGGTGAATAACAAACTATTGATGGCCGAAATAGAAAACCTGCCGGAAACTCAATGCCTGGCGGAAACCGTCAGCATGAAAGTGTATTACGCCAACGCCGGTCAGATTCCCTGGATATTGCTCGAAATCGGCCGCCTGCGCGAAATCAGTTTCCGGCAAACCGGAGAAGGCGCCGGCAAATCCGTGGATCTGGATTTGTTTGACGATTATTACCTGCACCTCTTTGTGTGGAATGAAGAAACGAAGGAAGTCATATGCGCTTACCGGATGGGGCTGGCGGACCGCATTATCGAGAACCACGGCTTGAAAGGATTGTACAGTTGCACATTATTCAAGTATCACCGCCGTTTTCTCAATTCCATCAATCCTGCGATAGAACTGGGCCGGTCGTTTGTGCGTCCTGAATATCAACGCAATTTCAGTCCATTGATGCTGTTGTGGAAAGGTATCGGTCAATTTACGGCGCAAAATCCCCGCTACCGGATTTTATTCGGGCCCGTCAGCATCAGTAACGACTACGAGACCGTGTCGCAGCAACTGCTGGTGGATTTCCTCAAAATAAACAACTTTGATCCCGGCCTGGCCCGGTTCGTCAAACCCAGACGCCCGTTTAAAAAGGGCGTGAAAGTTAATTGGAAAGTCTCCGATTTGTCCTTGCTGCAGGATATCGAGCATATTTCAGAACTGGTCTCTCAATTTGAGAAGGACGAGAAGGGCGCGCCAATCCTGTTAAAGCAGTACCTCAAGCTGGGTGGAACCCTGTTGGGATTTAATGTGGATGACCAGTTCAGTGATGCGCTGGATGGACTAATCATGGTGGATCTGGTGAAAACAGATAGCAGGGTTTTACGCCGCTACATGGGCCAGGAAGGTACGGAAAAATTTCTCGACTACCACAAACCGAAGTACCGGCAAGCCTCGTAATGCTGTGTGTATGACAAATGGTATGACTACTTGCGTGACAGCTGGTGTGACAACTGATGTGACAGGAACGGGGTCAATACATATATTGACCCGTTATTGATTTGTCACCACAGTATCAAAACCACGTGGTTGCTATTCCATCGTCATCTTGACATCGAACGCAATGCCATTAGGGTCGATGTCAAAAGACTCCACAAACTGCATTTTCATGGAGCTCATTGCCTTGATCATTTCCTTTTCCTGATCGGTCATGGCGGCGGGTTTGTTGCCTTCGGTCTGCGGCGCGTTCTGCGCGATATTCGCCACCATCTTCATGTATTTGCCAAAATCCATATTAAAGGCAAACATGCCATTGGGTTGCAAGGTCTCGGCGGCGAGTTTTTCCGCCAGTTTTGCGGAGCGCTCTCCCACATAAGCAACGATATGATTCCCTTTTAACGCCAGCTTAATGGACTCTCCATTGGGTAATGGAATCGGCATCGGGAAATCAATGGGCGCGCCATCGGGCGGCAACTGCAAGGGCGGCATGCCGGGTTGAAAATTGGCGGCCATCATCAATAGTTGCTGCGGATTTGCGGATGTTATGGTAACCATTGCATCGATACTTTTGATGTCCGGTGGCGCGCCTTGTTGACCGAAGTCAATATTGCCATCCACATCAAGTACCGTTGCCGAGATTCCCTGCAGTCCTGCGACCATACCGGTCATCATGCCCAATGCCATGGCCGGATTCGATTGCAGCAGGCCCATTTTGGCTTGCGCGAGAAATTCGCACTGATAATCTTTGGAAGTGAATCCCTGCATCGCTTTGGCGATAAACGGCGACAGCTGGTCCATGTTGATGCCCAGTCCAAATCCGATTATCGGGTTTTGCGTAACATCCAACAATGTGGTGGGAATGAAGCCGCGGATTTTTTGCATTTCCTGCATGAATGCCGTATCGGTGCTTTCCACCAGCATACGCATTTCCATGACTTTGGGTTTGCTCTCCAGATCCAGCTTGGTATAGCCAAAGACGGTTTGCGGCCAGGAGTCCACCATGACCATGAGTTCCTTGCGGCAGGCTTCGGTGCGGATGGCGTCCAGCGGTTTACCAGAGTTAGCTGCTTGTGTCGCCGGAGTGTTCGCCTGGCCGCCCTCGTTTTCTTCCGCCATCGCGGGATCATCGGAAGGCCCGGCTTTTGGTTCCTGAGCGGCCGCCGCCTTTGCCCTGGCCTCTTCCGCCATTGCAATTACTGCGTCCAGCATGCGGCCAAATTCATTACTGCTTTCACCCGTTAAACCATTCATGATTTCCCTGTGGTTGACGTAACTTACATAGGCGGGGTGGAAGTTGTATTTGTTCTTGATATCCTGCAATACCGTAAGGTTTGCCAGTGACTGCGCAGGCTTGTCTGAACCAACGATGACATTATGTGCTTTATCGCCCTCGATCTTCGAGGAAAGCGAGATTACGGCATATTGATTATTCGTGCCGATCAATAGATTGACTTCGGAAGATTTGGCGGCGCCCGGCTTATCGAAACTGTAGGAGCGCATGGTGATGTCTCCCACCGTTTGTTTGCTGGAGCTAAGGCCGGCGTTTTTCTCCGCCTGGTCAATCAGCGCGGTAAACGCGTTTGCGTCAGCCAGTTTGACGCGCATCACCGGAATGAATCCTACGGTGTAGGCGGCTGAATCTATTTTATCTCCAATACCCAGTTTGCCGGCGGCAGTGGCCGGACTCTGCATAATTTGCATGTATTCACCAAACAGGCTGGTTATCATGAGCACCGCCGGTGGCATATCGGCTTTATCCTTGTCTGTCAATGATTGCGACCAGTCCGCGTGTTTTAACCAGCCGCTTTCGGGGGCGATCATGTCAATGGCGTGTTGAAATGGAGCGGGTTCCAGGCCGCCGAAAAAGAACAGGGTATCGGCTGGCACATAGGTGAGTATTTCGCGGGCCGAATCCGTGGAGCCGGAATTATTGTCCCAGTCGATCTTTAATACACCGATGTAACCAACCAATGCGAGTACGACTACAATAATGAAACCGCCAAAGATGCGAGATTGGATCATGTGTTCCTCGATATTTTTAAACAGGTTATTTTGAACAGGATAATGTTACTCATGCGCCTTAACGCCGATTTAACTTCACAGGTGCAACTGATTGCTGTTGGCGGTGCGAATTACCAACCTATAGCGGTTTTTTCAACACAGAATTTAGAGATTTTAGACCAGGTTTTTGAAATAGCTATTGTAAGGTGATGATTTTTTGTGAATGAACAGGTTGAAAATCCATAAACCGGACTTTTGTCACAAATAGCATCGCCGCATAAGCTATTTCGATATCAGGCTTAGGCGGTGTGTATTAAGCGGGCAGTTATTGGTGTTAAAACGCTGGATCTAGAACGCCACAGTCAACCGTTGTTGAGTCGGTGCTGTCTCATGGTTTTTCTTCTGTTTCCGCGCGTGCGCAATGCCCCTGGCGGCGTGTAAGGCCCAGAGTTGGTTCATGCGCAGCACCAGCCGGGCGTTGCCGGGGCCGAAATAATATTGCGCGGCGGAGGTGTCAAACGCTGAGGGAGCTAACATTTTTCCATAACCCATGCTATGCATGCGTTGCGCAAAGGGAGCTTCCTGGCTTCCTCTGGATGCGGTTTCCAGGGAAAGCATTTTCAACCAATGGGTGACGCGGCCGCTTTTCATCATCTGCAACGTGGATTTTGTCAGGTGCTCATAGGGTTTAATCTGGTCAGGCTTAACCGCGCCCCGCGCGAGAAATTCGTTCAACCTGGGCCAGAAATGCTGGTCAAGAAAAAATTTCACCAGGCGGATGGATTCAGCGGTTTTGAAAACATCACGGTCGTTCATGTGATTCAAGGCAAGGCTATCCGCATGCAGTTCGTCGAGTTGGGTGATATACAGCCCCAGATAACGGTAAAGGCGGCCGTAAATACCAAAAAACCAGCAGGACAGCCGGTCACCCACCCGTTTTCGTTGCTTGAAGCTTACCGGGTAGAGTAACCAGGTTACCCGCAGAAAGCTCAGCCAGTTTACAAAGATATTGCCGCGTTTAGCATACTGCAACAAGGTCCGGGTCATCGCGCAATCAAAATATTCCGGCGGCAATGTCTGCATGACCGGGAAACCGATAACAAGGGTATTGCGTGACCAGAATGGCAACAGCCCGCACAGTGGCGTTTTGATGATGCTCAATTCAAATCGCTGGGTGAGTATCACGTTTTGAATGTTTGGCTGCGTTGTTATCTGCTGGAGCTCTTTCAGTTTGTTAAAAATCAATGGCGCATTTTCCGGTTTCAGCGCAATGCCTTCCGGATCCTTGAATCGCAGTGTGGCAATACCATGGCTGATGCCGGCGCAAAACAAGGTAACAGACGCCCATGTTAACGCTGTCAAAACGGATTCGCCGGTAAGCGGTGTGGTGACATTCAGGTACACCTGATACATGCCATAGAATACGCCGGCGGGAAACATCAGCAAGTAGAGGTATCCCGCGAATGCGGCAAGGGTAACAGTTATCAAGTAGGCGTTAGGAAATTTTTGCGAAAAATTAAATAACGTCAATGCACGGATAAATTGCCGCGCGCGTGCAAGCTTGTCCAGCAGAAGCATAGAGACTCCAACCACAACCAATTATTGTTTACTAAGTGCGACCCCACGCGCCAGTCATAAAATGGCTAACCAGTACATTGAGTAAAACAAAGAAATGTCAGGGATTCAATTAACAAAAATGTATATCAGGACTGCATTTGCGGATATCAAAATCCATCACCTTGAAAACAGGCGTCATAAGTTCCTGTTAATGAATGACAAAAAAACAGGGAAATAGTCATTTCGCTGCAGGTCTGCATTGACAGGCTGGAATCGGGAATTCTCTATTTTGAGAACTGGCGCAAACTGGCCTGTAGCGCTGTGCTTCAGATAACACCGGGTAATGCGGCGCGTGTTGAAGAAATTCCGGAGTTTTTTGGCGAATGATTCCATCGCGGCAGGCGCGCGAGGATGACAGTAACGGTCAAAAATAATTCATATAAGTTTTACAAAACTGTCATATTACAAGCCGATACTTGGTTGAAACGGTTACTAAGATGTTTAACCAATTATGGCTATATTCCTCGATAAAATTAACCGCTATGACATTGTAGCATTCAAATGGTGCTTGTCACGAAAGTACTCCGAACAAGTCGCCAAAGTCAGCCGCTGGATTTCCCGCCTGGGTGACGGCATTTATTACCTTATTTTCGGGCTGCTGTTACTCTGGCTGGAGCCGGTGCGCGGCAAGGAGTTTTTCCTCTGCGCGTTGCTGGGATTCGCTTTTGAACTGCCATCCTATTTGATTCTGAAGAATTCCATCAAGCGCCAGCGCCCCAATGATGTAATCCAGGAGTTTGTGGCGTACCTGGCGCCATCCGACAAGTTCAGTTTTCCATCCGGGCATACCGCCGCCGCCTTTGTAATGGCGACCATGGTTACGTACTTCTATCCGCCGTATGGCCATATTGCCTATGTGATCGCGGTAATGATCGGCAGTTCACGCGTTCTGTTAGGCGTGCATTTTCCCACGGACATTCTCGCCGGCATGGTCCTGGGATTTTCCAGTGCGTATGCCGCCTTGTCGGTACTGGGCGCGTCCCACATATAACTATGCGCATCCTCTACGGCGTGCAAGGCACGGGCAACGGACATATCACCAGGGCCCGGGCACTCTCCACTGAATTGGCGAAAGCCAATATCGAGGTTGACTATATTTTTTCGGGACGGCCGGGGGATGAGTATTTCAATATGGAGCCGTTTGGTTCCTACAAAACCTACCGTGGACTTACCTTTGCAACCCGGGATGGACAGTTGCAGTTTTTCAAAACAGCGTTGACCAATAGTGTATTAAATCTGCGCAAGGAAATTAAATCCCTGGATGTGCAGGACTACGATCTGGTGATTACCGATTTTGAACCGGTGACTGCCTGGGCGGCGCGGTTACAGCACAAATTTTCCATAGGTATTGGGCATCAATATGCGTTCCAATACGCGATCCCGATCGAAGGCAGCAACTGGGCCGCAAAATCCGTTATGAAACACTTCGCGCCCGCCAATGTGGGCTTAGGCGTGCACTGGCATCACTTTAACAATCCGATCTTGCCGCCCATTATCGAACCACCTTTCGATAACACGCCGGTACAATCCCGTAAAATACTTGTTTACCTGCCGTTTGAAAACCTGCAACAGATCTGCAACTGGCTAGCACCGGAAAAGGATTATGAATTTTATGTTTACCATCATTTGTCCGCGCCACAGGACATGGGGCATTTGCATTTACGCCCTTTTTCGCGGGATAAATTCCAGATGGATCTTGCCAGCTGCGAAGGTGTGATTACCAATTCCGGTTTTGAACTGGCGAGTGAAGCCATCCAGTATGGCAAAAAGATCCTGACCAAGCCCCTGCACGGACAAATGGAGCAGATATCCAACGCCGCGGCGCTGAAAATATTGAAGCGCGCCGATGTGATTACCACACTCAATCCCGCCGCGTTAAAGGCATGGCTGCAAAAAAAGAACCCGGCGCCTGTCCGCTATCCCAACGTGGCAGCAGAGATTGTGCAATGGATTATTAATGGCCGGCGGGAGCCGTTGGAATCTCTTTCCCAACGTTTATGGAATTCCTGTGAACCGGCGATTGCATTTGAGCAACGCGATCGTGTGCTTGTGACAGCGTAAAGAAACGTGCAAAGAATTTTCATAATTGAAGGGTGTGAACATCATGAAACACAAATACCGGTCCATTTTTATTTCGGACGTGCACCTGGGCGCGAAAGATGTACGCAATGACTGCCTGCTGGATTTTCTCAACACAGTCGAGGCTGAATATATTTATCTGGTGGGCGACATCGTTGATTTCTGGAAATTGAAACACAATTGGCACTGGCCGGAAATCAACAATGCAATCGTGCAACGATTGCTTGATAAAGTTAAAAACGGCGCCAGGGTGACTTATATCCCGGGCAATCATGATGAACGGCTGCGGGATTATATCGGCAGCAATCTGAATGATATTGTTATCCGGGAGGATGCCATCCATACCACCAAAGACAATAAAACCCTGTTGCTGATACATGGCGACGAGTTTGACAGTGTCGTCATGACCAATAAATGGTTAATCCACTTTGGTGACTGGCTGTATAACCGTATCGTTATTCTTAACCGTCACTGCAATTATGTGCGCCGCAAGCTGGGATTTCCATACTGGTCACTGTCAAACTTTTTGAAACTGCGCACCAAAAAAGCCTTGCAATATATCGAGAGTTTTGAAAACGCGGTCATCCGAGAAGCGCAAAGACGGGGAGTGGACGGCGTTGTTTGCGGCCATATCCATCATCCGGCGGTAAAGCAAACCGGCGGTATCATCTACGCCAACACCGGCGATTGGGTGGAAAACTGCACCGCCATTGTGGAAAAGAAAAACGGCCAACTGGAAATGCTGCGTTGGACGCAGGTGCGCGAACTGGAAAAACAACCACTGCCGCAAGTGGTCTCCACTGCCAGCAAAGCAGCTTAAGTAAAATTTCATTGATAACAGAGCACGCCGGTATTGACCCGCCGGATGAGCGGTCTTCGTTCACTGCCGCACAGGCAGCTTAGAAGTGGGCGGATGGCGAGGCGAGCAACGAGGCGATGTTCACTGCCGCACAGGCAGCTTAGAAGGCTGCTCGCGCTGGTAGGCGAACAAAATATCCGTTCACTGCCGCACAGGCAGCTTAGCCCGCATTTCTCACCATATACATGAAAAAAGGCCGCCCACCTTGTTATAATTCATCTGCAATCAATCATTTAGAACAATAACAAGAGGCGACCTTAT
>JAKEGK010000175.1 GCA_022627515.1 Gammaproteobacteria bacterium | reverse complement strand
TATCAATTTCCTGTCCGGCAATTTTCTTTCCGGCTTGAGCTGGGGTGGCGGCTTCGTTGCGCTTTCTATCGTCAGCAATGCTTTTTCCTTGTCGGATACCGTGGCGCCGGTATTGATGGCGGCAGTAGTCATGGCTAGTCTTGCCGGATCGGCTTTGTGGTCGTGGTTGTTTCTTTGCTTTGCATTACCCGCGCTCCTGTCGCCGCTTGGCTGGCTGATATATCAGGCCGATTACCCGCAAACCATCATATGGGGACAACTTCTGCTGGTATCGGTATTGACTTTCTGGGGCATAACACGTGCGGAACAAGCCTTTCACCGCTATCGTCAGCACAGCCGGCAAAATGTCAATCTAATGCGGGAACTTGCGGCGGCAAAACAGGCCGCAATCGATAACACTATCGAGCTGGAACGCGCGCACAATAAATTGAAAATCGAAATAGAAGAACGCAAGGTGATTGAAGAAAGAATCCGCGCGTCTGAAAAGGAAACCACCCGGATCCTCGCAGACATGCAGGATACTTATTTCCAGGTGGATGCCAAGGGTTATATAAAACGGCTTTCCCCTTCTATAAAGATTCTGCTGGGACAGTCCGTGGAATCACTGCACAATACCGGTTTCGCCGAACTATTTGCGAGCAAACAGAACTACAATCAACTCATCCGCGCAATGGACACACAAGGCGGCACGGTTCAAAATTTTGAAGCGCGCCTGAAGCATATCCATGGCGACACGATATGGGCATCAATCAATGCCCACTACTCCAGCAACAATGAGGGCTCTTCCCATGGATTCGAAGGCACCATGCGCGATGTCACCACCTACAAGGAAGCGGAGGAGAAAATCTTTCAGGAAAAGGAACGCCTGCATGTGACCCTGGAATCCATCGGTGACGGCGTAATTTCCACCGACCCTGAAGGTAAAGTTGCGTACCTCAATCCCGTCGCGGAACAAATGACAGGCTGGGATGAAAAAGAAGCCGCAGGCAGGACCTTGAATGAAGTCCTGCAACTGCTCGATGAAAAGACCAATAAACCAGTCAGCATACCGATTGCGAACTGGTTACACGAGGAGCGCCGCGTCAATTTAAATAATCCTGTCACTCTGGTGAACCGCAAAAAAACCAAAGAGTACACTATTGAATTTTCCGGTTCTCCGCTGCGCAACTCCAAAGGAGTTGTTATCGGCGCGGTGTTTGTTTTCCACAACGTCACCAAATTACGTACGCTGACAAAACAATTGTCCTATCAGGCTACCCATGACGCATTAACAGGTTTAATCAATCGCCGGGAGTTTGAAATCCGCGTAAAACAGGCGATTAAGAGCGCGCAGAACGAACATAAAAACCATGCCATGTTTTATGTGGACCTCGACCAGTTCAAGGTGGTAAACGACACCTGCGGGCATCATGCCGGCGATGAACTTTTAAAACAATTAACGGCCCGGTTACAGGGGCTGCTCCGTGAATCAGACATGCTGGCGCGCCTGGGTGGTGATGAGTTTGGCGTGTTACTGGCGGGTTGCCCGCTTCAACGCGCAGCGGAAGTGGCCGAAAAAATCCGCGCCGATGTGGAACATTATCGTTTTATCTGGGAAGACCGGGTATTCCGCGTTGGCGCCAGCATCGGCCTTGTGCCCATAACACCGGAAACCGGCGACCTGACCGAATTATTGAGCGCCGCTGATTCTGCTTGTTATGTAGCCAAGGAAGGAGGCCGCAATCAGGTGCATGTTTACAAGCCTGATGATAAGGCCATCGCAATACAACAGGGACAAATGCAATGGATGCCGAGGATTCAGCGTGCGCTGGAAAAAGGTCTCTTTGAATTGCATTTTCAATCCATTATCCCGATTAAAAACGCCAAGGCCGGGCGTCTATGCGGCGAAGTACTGATTCGCATGGTAGATGAAACAAAACAGGCGCCGAACCATTGTATTCCACCGTATGCGTTCATTCCCGCAGCCGAGCGTTACCAGCTTATGCCCAGGATTGACCGGTGGGTAATCGGAAAAATATTCGAATTATTGCAGCATCAAAAAGACATTTTAAAGCAATGGGAAATGTGCAGTATCAATTTATCGGACCAGTCACTGAGCGATACTAAACTCCTGGATTTTGTCCTGACCAGCCTGAAAAAGTCCGGATTGCCCGCTGACGTGTTTTGTTTTGAAATCACCGAGGGTTCGGTAATAGCCAACATGGAAGAAGCCAATGTTTTTATTCATACCTTGCAGAAAATGGGTTGCAAGTTTGCCCTGGATGACTTCGGGACGGGTTTAAGTTCGTTTTCCTATTTAAAAAACCTGCCTGTTAATTTTGTCAAACTGGACGGGGAACTGGTTAAAGATATTGCGAAGGATAAAACCAGCTATGCCATGGTTGAAGCCATCAACCAGGTCGCTCACGTGATGGGAATTAAAACCATAGCGGAACACGTTGAAACAATAGCGACAGTCAATGCGTTAAAACAAATTTCCGTGGACTATGCTCAGGGATATGTTGTTGATACGCCGCAGGCGTTCCCCAGTTTTAGAGCACACACCGTGGAAGTGTCCTGACTTTTCCTTCCAGAGACGAAAGATGGGATACTATTGCCTGGTTCGCTATCAGGCGATGGTCGCGTATATAGTAATCAATGCGGCAATAGCGGCAAGGCCGCCAAATAAAATCTGCTTTTCCTTAAACATATAAACAGCCGCGCCAATAATACCAGGTATTACCGAGAAAATACCCAGGGCGATACCGGCAACCGTCAATCCCGTATCGTTGGACAATTGCCACAGGTACCAATGTCCATCAGGCTGATCACCAACAGCATCTTTCCAAATATCCTCAACGGTTTTACCCTGCCAAACGGAAGTCAGGAGATAGACAGGATCGATATAACTACGCCGGGAAACGAACGACATGATTGAGCCCGCGATCACAACCAGCGTCGCAATGATGGTGCCCCAATAAATAATATCGCCATAAATGATGCCGGACAGCGGCACTTCGGGTTTATCTTCAAAACTTTCACCCTGGTTCTCGTGCGGTCCATGGATCATGTGCGTCATCACTTTGATCTCTTAATAGAGGGAATGTCAGACTAATGGAATATCAATTCCAAACAGGCTTTCGACACCACGCGCAATCAATTTTATGCTGGTAAGAAACAGCAGAACGATAAGAATATTGCGTACAAACGCGGCTTTGATTTTCGCCAGTATATGAGCACCCAGGATACCCCCAATAACCTGCCCTATCATCCAGGGCGCCGCGAAAACCCCGATCAATGCGCCCTTAACAATATACGGCCAGATGGCGGCCGCGTTACCAATTGCCAGTAACACGCCGCTGGATGCCGCAGACACCTTTAGCGGCACAGCCATCACCAGATTTAAAACCGGCACAACCGCCCATCCACCACCCAGCCCGAAAAATCCACCCGTAAAACCGACCACGAAAAACAAGGCGCCGCCGAGCAAGGCGCGCGTCGTATGATATTCCACGGTTTTATTGAGTGACTCCTCCCAATAGCGGGACTTGAGATTCATTTTCCGGCTGATTATATCGATGCGTTTAGGGGTTGGATATTCCGTTTTGGAACCACCCATGATGAACATTACCGCTATGAATACCAGCACGATTCCGAGCGTCAGACGCACGATCGCATCGCCGGTCTCGCCCATATTTTCCGCCATGCTGATGGCAAACTGGGAACCGGCCATGGCGCCAACAATGATGGGAATGGCGCAGAAAAATACCAGCCGGATATCCGCCAGACCGTTACGCATAAACGGACCCGACGACACCAGTCCGCTGAACATGGCGACTACCAGACCGGTGGATCGCACAATCAGCGTATCCGCTGACGTAAAACCCAGCATGATCGGCGTGAAAATCACACCACCGCCGACGCCGCCCAGCACGGATATGATTGCGATCAGTAAACTAATGACAAACGAACCAACGATAATCGCCCAGGCCGCGAACGGTGTTATCACTTCAGTACCGGATACTTCAGAAAACAATCCCATAATTGCATAAGCGGCGATGGTCAGCACTATCAGAACAGTTAATTCAGGGACGCGCTTGAGAAGTTCCGGCATATGACGATCTCTCTTATTATTGGTTTCGGAAAAAGTCTATAAAAGCTGGAAAGGCGAGAAACATTCTACACAATTACCCGGCTTTTTTTTATCTTTTTCGCCATTATACGCGTATTAAACACTTTAATCTTACCGGGAAATTTTTTTAACCTGTACATACCATGGATCATGCGCTATCTGTCAAACACGCAGCAACCGTGATCAGCTTAAGTCAGATATTTTAATTGATCAAAATTCCCGTGGGGAATTTCATTCAACCGTTACCGCTGATTTAACAGTAGCCACATCGAGGTGAGGCGCGAACTGTTCTATAAACCGGTATACATAAGAGCGTAAAAAGCTGTTTTTGCGCAGTCCGACCCAGGCAATACTGGGCGGAAACAAGTGCCCCAGATCAATCATGCGCAAGCCGAGGTCTTTTTGCGGATCAAACGCCATTTTAGCCACCAGTCCGACACCCAGCCCCAGCTCGACATAGGTTTTAATGACATCCGAATCCAGTGCGGTAAACACGATGTTGGGTTGCAGGCTGGCGGCTTCAAAGGTTTCGCTGACCAGGGTGCGTCCCGCAAAAGCAAAATCGTATGTGAGAATCGGGTATTGCGCGATGTCAGCCAGCGTTACCTGCTTTAGTTCCAGCAATGGATGGCCAGGGAGCGTTAACGCGCAACGGTTCCACTGATAACACGGCAACGCCACCAGCTCCTTGCTGTGTGAAACCGCTTCTGTCGCAATCACCATCTCCGCATCGCCATCCACCACCATCCGGGTGATTTCCTCAGGGTAACCCTGTTTCAAAAATAATTTAACTTTGGGAAACTGGCTGACGAATTTCCTGATCACGTTCGGCAAGGCATAGCGCGCCTGGGTGTGGGTTGTCGCAATCGTCAGAGTGCCGCTTTGTTCTTGCTTGAATTCCTCCCCGATCAACTTGATGCTTTCTATTTCCCGCAGAATGTTCTTTGTCTTCCCAAGAATTTGTTCGCCGGCGGGCGTAATCCGGGTCAGTCGTTTGCCCGCCCGGGCAAAAATCGTTACCCCGATTTCTTCCTCCAGCAGACGTATCTGCTTGCTGACTCCTGGCTGCGATGTAAACAAAGCATCAGCCGCTTCAGACACATTGAGATTACGGCTGGCTACTTCATATATATATTTTAACTGATGTATTTTCATAGACTTATCTCAAAGGTAGGTTTGCATTGTATCAATATTATATAACTTTCAGATCTATTTTTAGAATTCATTATTCTTTTTAATTCTAGACTAATCCGGTTAAGTTAACAGCCAACGCCCTTGAAGATTATTCGCAACCGGATTATTCGGAGGTCCCCCATGCGCGCTGTAGAAAAGTTACTGGCAACCAAACGGTTGCTGACCCATTTATCAAGAGATTTTGCCCCGGTCGCCCTGTTCCAGACATTCAGCATCGAAGCCTTGGTGGCAACTGATTTAATCTATGACGACCTGGTCCACCAGGAATATTCCAATATCAAGATGTTTACCATCGACACTGGCAGACTTCCCGATGAATCTCATCGATTGATTGATCAGATCCGGGAGCGTTATGGCGATGTGCTTAAGGTGTATTATCCCGATGCATCGGAGCTGGAACTTATAGACGCCCGGTACGGTTTTCGCCGGGATTATCATGAACACAGCAATGAGATGCGGTTTCTGGAACCCCTGAAGCGCGCGCTGTCGAAGTACAGCGCGTGGATCACCGGCTCTGATGCAGTATTTAATACAGTGAATAACACCATGGATTCCACTTCCTGGATATCCTGGGACGCGATACACCAGATCCCGCGCTTCAATCCTTTATCACGCTGGACGAAAGAAGAAGTGCTCAGTTATGCGAAGCATCGCAATCTTCCGGTGCAGGATTATTTGCAAAATACGCAGCGGCAATCACACCACACAACCGAATCCGGGTTGCGTTGGCGGCAAACAGATGCATCCGCCGCCTGGGATATGAAAAAGAGTATCGCCTGAAAGCGCCACGCATAAGCGTATTAAGCTTTTCATAAGGTTGCCAGCGTAGGGTTTAATACACAGCTTTACACAGTAAGTCCTATCGCCTGTTCAACACATTCTCCCGTTGATAGGCGATTTTTTTTGGCTGTATATTCCATTCATTAATATAAATAACATGGTTTGCATTTAACGACTTCGCGATCCTCGTCTTCCACTGTAGTTGCCAGACAGGCTGTGTTACCGGTTACATGCCCAAACCGGATCAGTGATTCTGTTTCAACTTCCCTTCAAAAACCCGGGTATTCGCCGCCCCCGTCCACACAATGAATTTCTCTAATTGTATGAAGAGGCTAGTACAACCAAAAACTCAGTTGAAATTGCCGGTATATTTATTCAATTGTCAGTTAAATCGGCCGATATCTACTGACAAGCCCTTGTTAGTTGACAAAAAGTCCAGAAAACCAAAGGATTAACCATGACGGAGTCCTCTTCCAATCTTGCCAAATCACCCGCGCAGGGTGCTGTCAAAACAGCACCGAAACCAAAAATCCTGGTAATTGATGACTCACGCATTGTGCACGCGGCGATTAAAAAAGCGGTCAAGGAAGAGTTCGATGTGATTGACGCTTATGACGGCGAAGAAGGCTGGAGTAAATTAAGGGAAGATAACGGAGTCCAGATGGTGATCACTGACCAGGGTATGCCCCGGCTGGACGGCTTTGGACTTATCAAACGCATCCGGGAAAGCGCCATATCCCGCATTGCGGAAGTTCCCATCATTATGGTTACCGGCGCTGAACAGGAGCAGGTAGAAATACGTGAAAAGGCCCTGAATCTCGGCGCGACTGACTTTCTGACCAAGCCTTTCGAAAACACCATTATTCTGGCGCGCGCCAGATCATATACGAAACTCGACCAGACAATTCGCGAGCTGGAAGAATCCGAAGACGCGCTTATCGAACAAGCCGTACTCGATGCTTTGACAGGCGCGTACAATCATCGTTATTTAATTGAACGTGGTGAAAAGGATATTTCCTTTGCACAACGGCATTGGGAAGAATTGTCGCTGTTTTGCCTGGAACTGGATAATTTCAGTGACTACGTCCTGAATGTCGGCCAGGAGGTTACCGATAAACTGCTGAAATGGGCCGCGGACCTGCTCAAACAGACCATGCGCAAGGAAGACACCATTGCCCGCATTGGAGACTGCCGTTTCGCTGTATTGGCGCCATCTGCGGAGCATTTCGACGCCATATCGTTTTGTGAGCGGATCAAGGAAAAATTCGCCACTACCGAGTTCGATAAATCGGCAATCGTCGGTAATATTACCGTGAGCATCGGAGTAGCCAGTCTGGTGCATGAGCAGGAACCGGATATCAAGCAACTCCTTGACGAGTCCATCGACCGCGCCAAGCAGGCGAAAATATTGGGCGGCAACCGCGTTATCGGCGCCAATCCTGAAGAAATCCGCGCCAAATTATATAGCGAAGCAAGATTGCAGAAACTCAGCCTGGACACCATTACCAGGCTGTATCACAACGGTGAATATGATCTGCTGGGTCCTTATCTGAAAAAGATTGCCACCAGTATTTTTCCTTTGCTGGAATTCTGCAATAAAAAAATGCGCTGGAACCTGGATACGGAAATCAAGAAAATCAGCAGCAAAATCGCCAATAAATAGGCTATCCATTCAGCCGCAAGATGAGCGCTATTGGCTGATTTATTTGTAAGCTGCGGCTCTGGCAGTGCTGGCGCGGGACAACAATTCATCTGATGGCCGGCCCACATAGTACCCTTGCACGTAATCCACTCCGCATTGCTTCAAAAGCTTGAGGATTTCGGCGTTTTCAACAAACTCCGCCACGGTTTGTTTACCGACGGTATGCGCAATTTGCACAATGGATTGAATGATGGCGCGGTCAACACCGTCCTGCAGCATGCCCTGGATGAAAATACCGTCGATTTTAATCTGATTGACCGGCAGATATTTCAGATGGGAAAACGAACAAAAACCACTGCCAAAATCATCCAGCGCAAACTGGTAACCCAGGTTCTGCAAACTGGAAATGAAATTGTTTGCGACTTCAAGATTGGCTATCGCGGATGTTTCTGTAATTTCAAATAACAGGGACTGCGGATGCACGTCATATTGCTTTACCAGGTTGTGAATATAGGCGCCCAGACTCTCATCTTCCAGCGTTTGGCCGGACAAGTTAATAGAAAGGCATGTGTACAACCCCTGTTCCGGCTGGGATGCCAACGCTTCAATGGCATGCCGGATAACCCAGCGGTCAATTGCCGTCATCATGTTAAAGCGTTCCGCAGTGGGTAAAAACGCGTCCGGACATATAAGCTCCCCGCGCGAATCTATCAGGCGCAGCAGCACCTCATAATGATGAACACCATTGACACTGGATTTGCTGGCTACCTGTTCCCACAAGCGGCCATTTTCGTCTGGCAATGTGTTGATATCCAGATTTTCAAGAAGCACGATCGGTTGAAAATACAGCTGAAACAAATTCTGATCCAATGCATCATGTAAGCGTTGTGACCAGCCTAGTTCAATGTCCATTGCCGCCTTCTGGTCATTTTCACTGGCGAACATATGCGTCTGATTGCGCCCTTTTCCTTTCGCTATGTAACAGGCAATGTCGGCATTAGCCAATACTTCTCCGGAAGATTTGCTGTTTAAGTCAATCTGCGCAGCGCCGATACTGACGTTAATTTTGTAGGTCTTTCCAGCGAAATTGAACCGGTAGTCATCCAGTACCTCCCGGAATTTGTCAGCCGCCGCAAACATCATATCCGGGGCCAAATCGCGCATGATAATGGCGAATTCATCTCCACCGATGCGCGCCATGCTGTCTGAAGCACGCAACGTCGTTAACAGCTGCTTGCCAACGGCAACCAGCAGCTTGTCGCCGGCATTGTGTCCGGCCGTATCGTTGAGATACTTGAAACGGTCCAGGTCCAGATACAGGAGACAACTGGTGGTTCGGCTGTTTTTTACCGCTTTTACCTCGTGCAGCAATTGCGACTCAAAATAGCTGCGGTTTGGCAACTTGGTTAACGGATCGTGGGTTGCCTGCCATTTGAGTTCTTCCAATAACAGTTTGCGCTCCGTTACGTCCCGGAACGCAACCACAGAACCATGCAGCTTGTTATCCAGATAAAGAGGGTAGACAGTGCATTCCACCGGAATGGATTTTCCATCCGCATGTATGAAACTCGTTGCCCAGGCCGCCAATTGCATGCCTTCCTGATAGGCTTTTTGTAACTCGCAGTTTTCGATAGGATTGGAACCACCGTCTTCCTGCGAATGATGGAATAGTGTATGCGCCAGTTGGCCAATCAATTTGTCACCGTCGGTATATCCCAGAATTGATTTAGCCGCCGGATTTATAAAAGTGATTTCTCCATTACGGTTAACTCCGTAAACACCGTCACCCACTGAGCGTAATATGCCTTCAAGCCGTTTATGGTCGTTTTGTATATTGTGCATGGCATTAATCGAACGGCTCATTGAATCGATGCGGGCCAGGAATAACTCCTTGGCTTCGTTTTTAAACATGCATTCCACAGCCCCGGCGCTCAGGGAACCGATTATCGCCTTGTCGGAATAGGTGCCCGTGATAATGGCGGTGGTAATATTTGAAGTGCGCGGATCATCGCGCAGCATGCGGCACAAGGTATCACC
The DNA here is from genome assembly GCA_022627515.1 of Gammaproteobacteria bacterium. Taxonomy (GTDB): domain Bacteria; phylum Pseudomonadota; class Gammaproteobacteria; order SZUA-152; family SZUA-152; genus JAKEGK01. The sequence continues at coordinate 10,088 of JAKEGK010000175.1, read as the reverse complement.
GGTACCGTCAGGCATGTAGTAGTCGATAATGGCAATGTCATATTGATTAGTGGTGGCTTTTTCCATTCCTTCTTCGACACACGAAGCTGTATCAGTGATATAGCCAGCCTGAGTCAACAGCCTCCGGTAGGTCACGCGCACGGTTGGTGAATCATCCACGAATAACACGCGCATCGGTGCGCGGTCGCTTTGCACCAGAGGCTCCCAAACCGATGCCGCGGGTTTTTTTTCCGTCAATGAGTTAATCGCGTCTATTATTTCGGCATAATTTTCCCAGAGCACGAGGCCTGTCCGGCTGCGCTTGGTTACCCATGCCAGTTTTGCCGTATCGGCTTCGTGCGACAATACGACAACACCCAATATATGGCATTGGGGTTCTTCCAGTGTGGCAAACAGTTCGTCTGCAATATCGTCGGTCTTATTGGGCCATCCCAGACATACAACGTCATAGCCGCTATCCTGCTCAAGACCAGCGATTTTACTCAGCCCCTTTGAGTAACTCGATAGATCAGTGACATCGTAGCCGCTGTTTTCAATAAGCTTTCTTGCAGCATGCCGCAACGTTGCGGACTGCTCTATAAGAAGTACTTTCTTCACCGAACCAACCTTTAACTTTTTGTATTTCCGTTAAATGCGGATTGTTGACAAATACCCTCGTCTGCATATTTGAATATCGGCCAGGCAGGCGGGAAATTAAGCGGTCGCTATTAACGATGAGGAGACAGGTAAAAATTAATGGATTTTGAACCAGAACCGCATGTTGACAAGTTGAATAAAAGCAGAAAGAAACTGAATAACATATAAGGAGAACAAATAAGCGTGTGTACCCGCGCAATGAGGAAACGTGTTGACGCTATATGATGGAATTCACACTGGATATATACACAGGAAGTAGGAACTGCCGAACTTAGGGTAACAAGTGCTGTATTACCCTCCCTCGCAATTAATACAGCGCGCCGTCAATACCAATAACTAATAGTAAAAACTAAAAGCAGGTAACGCGTACTAACTCTCCCCGGCACTGTATTTATCAACGTTTTAAACCAGACCTGCAAACACCCAAGTCCGGCAGTTGCGCCACGTTAAAATCGTACTGGAATTGCTGGTTTAAGGTATTAAATACTACTACCTCAACCTGCGGTCAAGTCTACCTGAAAATATTCAATTGATGAATAATTAATTCCATGTCGCGGTCTTATTTGGACCACACGTAAATTTATGTAAATGAAACCCCTTTAACAGTTTTACCAAAGGAGGGGCAATTTAAGACCTGGTTACGGAACAGCAATCGCAGTAATATGACATCAGTATTCACTTTCCATGAGTTGACTGCTCAAAGTATTACCCTGCATTTTATTGATTTTCTGGAATGGTTTGTTGGGCGGGTGCAATAAATATCGCATCGAATCCATGTTTGTTATAACAATCATCCGATGCACTGTTTCAATAACACCCTTGCGTTTTAAATCACCTAATACGGTGGTTACCGTTTGCCGGCTCGCGCCAATCATGTCCGCCATTTCCTGGTGGGTAATGGGCAGTTCAATGCGCAGTCCCCTGCCGGTGTTTTGGCCATACATGGCGCCCAAACGATACAGCAACCGGATAACACGCGAAGTCACATCGCTGGAGGTGACATCCATCAATACATCCATTATCTCCCTTAAGCGAAATCCCAACAGGCGCACAACCGGCAGAACGGTCGTGGGATTATCCGTTATGAAACGTTCGAAATCCGTTTTCTTAATGACTAACAGTTCTCCCTGTCCATATGCCTGAGCATTGATTTGGTGACTTGGGAATGTGGATGGCACCAGCGTTTCAGAAAATCCGAATAGTTCACCAGCGCCGCAAAACCATAAAATTATTTGCTTGCCATCCGCGTTCAGCTCAAATATTTTCACTCTTCCATTGGCGACGATATACACGCTGTCGCTATGGCCACCCAGTTGATCTATCAATTCATCGCGAAGAAACGGGCGTTTAGCTGCTAATTCCAGCAGATGGTATTGTTGATGCCTGCTTAGCTGGGCAAAAAAATTCACGTATTTGATCATGCTCGCATCATCCTTGACGAGTGGGTGAACCATTTTCTACCTGTGCTCTGAGTCGAAAAATGGGATTGACATTGATGCTGGCGAAATTCAAACGTCCTGTTGAACTATTTTTATCAGTATCAATGCTGACTTATTGTGTTTGATATCCTGTAGAAAATCACATCACTTTCTTTAAGTGCGCAATTATAAAAATCTATATTTAAGCCTGTGGCGCAATCCATAGATTTTGCTTAGATATTTATTTATGAAATTGATCGTATGAAGCCAAATGGCCAGCGCAAACTCCGCGCTTATTAAGTGTAAACGTCAAGCAGAGCTCCTTTATCGCGGGCAATCTCAACGCGCGCATTGTCCGATCAGCAATTGATTGACTCGGCAACGCAGCCATTATCGCGATCACTATACATTGTGAAAATTGATTGTTATCGGTTACATACGGCAGGCGCTGTGCCTTGGAAAGCTTTAAACGAATTCAGTTATCAATGCGCCGTATATTCTAATCGCGTTACCGACTAACCCGGACATGAACTTTTCACTAAATCATTGCTCATATTACCCGTTACCATATTGGACGCGGATTTGTTAGAACGTGCGAATGTATCGAAAACTCTTAGCGCAATATCGATACCAGCAAGCTTATCTAAAATGCAATGTTGATCGTGAACAGCGCGCGCACCTCGGCGCCTGAGGCACGCCGCGAAGCACTCACAATATCCTGTTCCTGTTGGTAATTTAGGGACCTGTTCAGCTAAACATTTACCCCAAGATGCCGAAAATAATGATAGCCTCTACTGTTTGCCAATTAAATATCATCGGGAGTGATGTATTTATATGAAAGTAATGATTGACCCCAAACATCTGCAAAAGGGTATGTATGTCGCGGAACTGGATCGTCCGTGGCTGGAGTCTCCCTTTCTATTCCAGGGGTTCAGAATTACCAATGTTGATGAATTGGAACAGCTTGAGAAAATTTGTGAATACGTGTTTGTTGATCCGGAAAAAAGCGCAATTCCAGTGCCCGCCAATCTGTCCGCAATTCCCATGCGATCCAAGGTGAACCGCGTCAAAACATCCACCTATATCAAACCGGCGGTCGCATTCCAAACGACGTTTGAACAAGAATATCCTCGCGCCCGTGAAATGTATAATCTCACCAAGGACAACGTCACCAATATCTTTGGCGATGTCAGGCTGGGACGCAGTCTGGATGTGGCTGAAGTTAAATACACGGTGACTTCACTTGTGGACAGTATTATGCGCCACCCGGACGCGCTGCTGCTGTTAGGAACCTTGCAGGATAAAAACAACCAGGCAGTATCCCATGCTGTGAACGTTTGCACTTTATCTATTACCTTTGGCAGATTCCTGGGATTCTCCAAAAAAGAACTTACTGAACTGGGCATGGGCGCCCTGTTGCATGACATCGGCGAGACCAAGATTCCCAAGGAAATCCTGGAAAATTTCGCCAATTGCAGCACCGAGGACATTAAGACCTTCCAGGATCACACCACTTATGGCGCAGCGATCCTGCACAATACCAAGGGATTACCGGAAACCACTATCGCTATCGCCCGTGATCATCATGAACGGGCCAACGGATCTGGTTATCCGCAAAGCCTTAATGTCGATCAACTGGACATATTTACCATGATCGTGGCTATTGCGGATGTATACGACAATGTCACTACCGGCATGTACGGCAAGCCGCCGGTATCCTGCACCGAAACCCTGAAGAATATCTATGTTTGGCGCGAAGATCTATTTGATGCGTTACTCGTGGAAAAGTTTATTCAATGCCTTGGCATATATCCGGTCGGCACCGTGGTGGAACTGAGCACCGGCGAAGTTGGCATTGTTATCACTAACAATCCGGAGACCCGACTTTTCCCGAAGGTATTGCTGGTTCGGGACAAGGAGAAACGCCCAATCGATCCACCGAAGATAATCAATCTGGACATTTTCCGCACCGAAGATAACAAGCACAAATATGAAATCACCCGGGTTGTCCAGGCGGACAATTACGGTATTGATCTGCGGAATTATATTCTGCGGGAAATGCCGTTACAGACAGCGTAGGTCGTTTTCGATATCGCCGGTTGATTCCGGCGATCAGGTAATACACTGATTACCTTGTTTTAACGCTTAGATTGAAATCGTGAACTAGAAATTACCGGTCTTTTTGGGAGGCAGAGTAACAATATTGCCGCCTTTCTGGTTTTCCACACGGGGTACTGCGCCATAGACATGGATAGGCTGTGACTTGCCGCGAATGGATTGTTGTCCAAGATCCACAAAACGTTCCTGTGCGTCACGCGCAAGATTACCAAACACTTCACTGGATATGATTATTTTGTAGTTAAGACGCTTGCTAAGGCCATCCAGGCGGCTCGCCGTATTCACGGCGTCGCCGATAAACGTGTATTCAAAACGTTCCGAAGAACCAATGGTGCCGGCAGCAGCACGGCCTTTATGCACACCGATACCAATATCAAACTTGGTTCCATCTCGCATCGTGGCGCAATTGGTGTGCATCAGGATATCCCAGGCAGTATCCACCGCCTGTTGCACATAGGTTGACCCGCCATCGATACCGAACACAGCCAGAATGGCATCACCCATGAATTTGTTGATGATACCGCCATGTTCAGCAACCACATCGGCGATTTTGGCGAAATAGGCATTGAGGAAGAAGATGACTTCTTCCGGAGGCGTATTTTCCGCGTAGGTTGTAAACTTGCGCAAATCACAAATCAGGATTGCGATATCGTATTCTTCACCCTGCTTTAACGCGTTTTCATTGCCGTTTAACAGCTTGTTCATTATGTTCGGACTGACAATTCTTTCCAGGGTTTTCTGGATTTTATCTTTACTGCGCAGTTGATCGATCATGCGATTGGTTTGCTGGGCAATAACGCCAAATTCATCATGTGTCAGCACCGGTACATAACGGGCCAGATCACCCTGTTCCACACGGCGCAACACATCCATTTGATTCTCGAACAAACGCTGTACGTTAATCGAGTACGAGAAAATGATTCGGGTAGCCAGCGCAACAATAATCCCCAGAATGAACAGCGTATCGATGATAAACGATTCCCGGATATCAACCGGCGAACCTTTGATCGCCGAGGAGTCCAGACTCAAATAGGTATAAGCGGATAAACCCATGCCAACGGCTACCACCAGCACTGTGATACTGAGAAAAATATTCAACCGGTGCGCAATAGGGACGGTTTGCTCGTTTAGTTGATTGTTATGAGCTTCCTGAGATTTGAAATTACCACGCATCCTGTATATCGCGCTGTCAATACTGGCGAAATAACCGATGATCAGTGACCAAACAAACATTTTCACAAGCAGCAGATAATCCACGTTTTTAAGCGCGAATTGAGTGCAGACGATGACGACAGCCGCAAATCCAAACAGGCTGAGATCCAGCATTAACTGCCGCTTGGGCCGGTCAATACTTTTTTGTTTACGCACAAATTGCGATTCCAGATAACCCCGAACCAGGCCCAGAAAAAGAAACGGCGCGGCAATGGAGAGAATCAACCAGAATCCGGTTTGACCGGCGCCGGTGGCAAAACCGCGCATCGCAAAAACGCTGAGGACAACTGTGCCTAACAGATAATAGGCAAAAATCTGAAACTTGTTTGACATACTCATTACACTGTTTACTTATTCATTATTTCGTCCAGAAGCCGCTTTCTCTTAAGCCATTTGGCGCCATGTTGCGGTAGTTTTTATTATTTTTCGCTATTTTAGACAGATCACTTAAATGTTTTGTGATTCATTGCACGCTTTTTGCAAATCAAACGCCCCAGCCTGAATCCACGCCGGATTTTCTGAGCGTATTATCTGAATCAAAGATATTTTAATCGCGGGAATTACGGACAATACCCATCGAATCAGGCTTACTCGCTGGTAATAGCGGGATTGCGACTGAGTTAATCCAGCCGGAAGTCGGGCTGCCGCTCTGACAAGGAAGGAAATGGACAGCACAATAACATCTTATTGTGCTACTGAATTAATATACTTGATATAGGCCAGCAGTGGCAGCAGCAACAAAACTATAAACACGGTAAGCCATTTGTGGATTTTTTCCGTGCGCGCGTCGTAAGTTTCCAGCACAAAACGCGCTTCGCCCTGCCCAATAAGCATACTGCGCTTGAAACTGCGGAATAAAAACAGCAATACAAACGCAACCGCACAGCCGATAAGAATTTCAATCATGTAGTGATCAACTAACTTCAAAAGATTTTCCATGATGGGTACTGCCTGGACGATCATTGTGACAATGATGTTTGAGGATACGAACTAAAGATCTACGCTGATTAGTATTTTCCTATTTCACGGTTCAAGTCAAGGGAAAAGGATTTATCAATACATAAAAAAGTCCAAACTCATATAATTTCTCACAAAAAACTTGCAGGCTTGTATATATGAAACACCCGGCTTAACGTTCCGCAATCCTTTCAGGATCAAGCTGATTTCCTGCGGCGCTTGATTTGCTCATACGCTCTTTTGATTTCCTGGGTTTTCGCAGTTGCAAGTTTTGTCATTTCCTCGGGTAATCCTTTGGATACCAGCTTGTCCGGATGATGTTGATTCATCAGACGGCGATAAGCCTTTTTAACCTCTTCGTCCGATGCTGACTGTTCCAATCCCAGTACAGCGTAGGCCTCACGCAAATCGCGTTCAGTCACTGGTTTGCGCGGGTTATCCGTATGCGCGTAGTATTGCTGACCCTGAACCATGGAAATCAGCTGGTCAATAACGCGCTCGCTGACACCCAATTGCCGGGCTATTTCATGAATAATATTACGTTCGTTGCGATGGATAACGCCATCTGCCAGCAGAGTAGCAATCTGTATTTCAAGAAACATCTGAATTAAATGAAACCGGCGATGACACTCTTGCCGGAACTGCTTCAATATCCCTTGCAGGTCAAAATCCGCCTGCTTGCCTTCATCGAACAGGCGTCTTGCGACTTCTCTTTGCTCTGCATCCAGCAGCATCTGCGACATAACCTGATTCGCCATGCTGATTTCGATTTCCGATACCCGCCCGTCGGCTTTGGCAATATGCCCCATTACCGAAAAAGTGGCGGCGAAAAAAGCCTGTTGAATGCGTTCTTTATCTGCTTTTACGGATTGAAACGGTTGTGCCGCCTGGGACAACCCCCGGTCAAAACCATGCCCAAGCGCCGCGCCCAGAACAGCACCCAGCGGTCCTCCCAGCATAAAACCAAAAGCGCCACCGAGGATTTTGCCCCACCAACTCATGAATCAACTCCACGCTATATGAATCAACGTTTTTATATGGCTAGAAGAAAACAGCTTATGTTATTTCAACTGAAAGTAAATTATAAAGTGCAACAGTGAAGGTATGATTGACATCATTAACCGGAATACCTGAACGTGGAACAGGAGAACTGCGATAACCTAATGCTTTTGTCAATTCTTATTTTCACAACTATTTATCACTGGGTGCTCATTTGTGAAGACTGTTATTTATAAAAAATGTGCCTGCCGATCTTGGCGACGCGCATTTTCTTTACCGCCCACCGCGGCTTCACATAGTCCGCGTGATAAAACAACGCATCCTTCACTCTCATTTCGCCGGAATGCTCGTCCTGATAGACCTGCTCTGCAATTTCATATGCCTTGTTCCAGGCGTGAGAATTTTCCGGGATATCTTCCAAGCGGTCGAGAGTCCAGGAGAACGCCGCAACATAACGTTGTTGAACAGAACTCCAGTTCGCCTGATATACCACGCGGCACACATCATCCGGATACCGATCGGAGTTGACCCTGTTCATGGTGACAATGGCTACCGCGTACTGACCCAGCAACGGTTCACCTCTTGCTTCATGGTAAACATTCATTGCCAGGCATTTGATATTGCGTAAATCATGCTGGTGACTGGCAAATACGAACAGGGAAACAGACAGGCTGAACGAAATGACGCACGCCGTCATAATCAATCCACGGTTAAAGCCGCCCAGCGTACGCCATTTGGCTGATATCGCCAACCGCCAGTTTGTCAGGAAAGGGATTTTCATCTGCCTGTTATCCGGCTACTCAATTGCCTTATGAACCAATACCAATCATTTCATGTTATCGGGTGAGATGCTTTACCAGCAGGAAAGTTGCACGATTACCGGCATTGTACTGTGCTCTAAGCCGCATTTATAAAAGGTAAAACGGGAAATACTATGATAAAAAAATGATAAATTCGGGCGTCAGACTATCAGGCCCGCGATGAAATTAACTACAATCACCAGGTACTGCTTCGCTGCCAGTCCCAGGCACAATCCAGATGTGCTCGCACTACCTCAACATTCTGCAACCCACCCTCGATCATATACGCCAGCGGTGTTTTATTGCCGAATCGATGATTCTTCTGATTCAACCAGAAGGACGCCATGTGCCCATTGAGGGGAAAACTCGTGCGCAGCGCATCCGCGATCCCCAATAGATGGTCTATCCGTTCAAATACCGCGGCGTCATCGGGCAACGCTTCGTTATCATAAAAACGCCGCATTGAACGAACTCGAATCCGGTTTGGCAATGCGAGCAGAATAATTTTATCGCTGTGGCCAACACCCCAATCATCGAGCATGCGCATGATCAGATGAGTTAGTTCAATCTTCTGCTCGAAGGTTAGATTTTCCAGCATAGTGGGCCATGGACATAATATGAAATTAAACTTCGCGGTGTTTGTTCTTTTAAGTGCGAAGGTTAAGATCAAAGATGTTAACACCGCCCGGACATGAGAAGACTATCCAATAGGTAATACTCCACAACCGTTGTGTGATTCCGATCCAGTGTAATAGCAACATGCGTGAAAATATTATTCCAGGGATTGCCTGTTCCTGCCAGATATTGCTTTCTCATGCCAATATTTTAATGTGATCATTACATATCCATATATTGATATACGCTATGCATCTATTTCTTATTATTTTTATAATATATATCGCTCATCTTTACTGACGATTTTTCTGCCGGCCAAGTTGTGATTACCGGTCCCGGTGCAATAATTCCACATTGACTGTAAATTGCTATAGAATTTCGGCGCCGTTCTTGGTATGAATAGATATGTTACTCACTGCGTACGTAGACGAGACTGCTTACTTAAGGAAATGACAGTGTTAAACTGTGCGCTATTGATTGATTACTTCCAAATCCACTGCCTGGAGAGCATCAGTCGATAGACACTGCCACAAAGGGAGAGGAAAAGATGTTGCGCTTGTTTCAGCTGTTCCTGGCCGCGAATTTGTTAACGTTTACCCATTCCTCATGGTCTGCCGAAGAAAGTTTTCCCGGACGAGAAAAATACCCTGATGTTCCCTATATAGAGCTCGGTGATTTATACAACAAAAAACTTCGCAACGAAGTCGTTGTTGTGGACACCCGCTCCAATTACGAATTTGAAACTCTACGCATCAAAGACGCTGTAAATATTCCCGTTGCGAACGACAGTTTCGAAGAAGATATACGAAAGCTGCGGCAGAAGACAGATAAAACCCTGGTGTTTTACTGTAACGGACATCGCTGCATGAAATCCTATATTGCAGCTAAACGTTGCATGGAAGCCAATATCAGTAATGTAACGGCATTTGACGCAGGAATTTTCGACTGGACCAAGAAATACCCCAAAGAAGCGGTTTTGCTGGGCACCAGCCCGGTCACCCCTGATAAACTGATTGCCTCGCAACACTTCAAATCCAAGCTGTTGGATCCAGACACATTCAGCTCTTATATCATGGATTCAAATGACCGCATTGTCATCGACGTGCGCGACAAATTTCAACGCGCCGGCGTGGGTTTCTATCCGGGAATCGAACGCTGGGCCGCGCTGGATGACCGCAAAAAACTTGAACGTTACATCGAGAAAGCCAAAAGAGAAAACAAAACCTTATTTATTTATGACGAGGTCGGCAGCCAGGTGCAATGGTTGCAATATGCATTGGAAAAGGCCGGTATCCAGAAGTATTACTTTATGGATAAGGGCGCCCGCGCCTAC
>JAKEGK010000174.1 GCA_022627515.1 Gammaproteobacteria bacterium | reverse complement strand
TCCGGATGACAGAGTTTCGCGCTGAGCGCAAAGCCCGCTCCGACACCCAGTGTCCCAAAAGGTCCTGGGTCCAGCCAGGACAATGGACCGGGAGGATCAAGAATATACGACGCCGTTGCCACAAAATCGCCGCCATCCGCAATGATGATTGAATTGTGTTTTTTTATTTGATCAAGCTCGCCGAGCAACTGAATGGGATTGATATGCTCCGTTTTATCCAAGCGCTGTTGCCGAATCTCATGAACCCGGTCACTGTCTCTCTGGCGCAGTTGCGCAGTCCATTGCGTCCACTCCACCCTGGGGCTGACTGACTCAGCTAAAGCAATCAATAACAAACCGGGATCACACTCAACAGCTGTTTGAGGATGGCAATTTAAATACATTTCTTTTTTACTGCGGTTTGCGGATACAATGGCCGCGCCATGCCCGATGTGTTTTCCATACTCCAGCCGGAAGTCGCAAGGTACGCCCGCCAGCAACACAAAATCCGCCTCCCTTAGCGCCTGTTTACGGTGATGACGCATTTGCAGCGCGGCATCCCCGCCAAGCAGTCCGCGCGCGGCGCTGGTCAGATACACGGGAATGTTCAATTGATTAATAGCGGAAGCAATGGCGGAAACGTTGCCGGGATTCATCACCGCCTGGCCGCCAATCAGTAGAAGCGGCCGCCTTGATTGTTTGATCCGTTGCGAGATTTGCTGAATCTTATTGGCATCAGGCGCAGGCGCAGGAACCGTTAACCGCGCCGAGAAACTGACCTGGCCGCTGTGTTTAAACAACCGGTCGACGTGCCTGCTTAAATAATAATTGACAGCCTTCGATTTCAAAGATGCGGCGTGCGTTTTGATACCGTAAACTTTCCTGACCAGTGATTCCTCGTACAACAAGTCTGCCGGGCATTCGATAAACACAGGCCCCCGGTGTCTTTTCCTGGCATACTATAAATGCGCGCTCCAGGGTTTTTACCAGATCTTTCACTTTCGATACCGAGGTGCACCACTTTACCGCCGGTGAAAACAGCTCGACCAGGTCCACATCCTGCAGCGCGCCGCGTCCCCGCAACGCGGTCGCGGGAGCGCCGGCAATGACAATCAACCGGGACATGGCTAATTTGGCATTCTTGACGGCCGTGAGTGTATTGGTGGCGCCCGGACCGGCCGTGACAATGGCAACTCCCGGTATTCCCGTCAGCCGTGACATGGCGTCCGCCGCGAAAACAGCCGTGGCTTCATGACGTGTGTCGATCACTTTTATATTGTGATTTTTCGCCGCGACTAAAATGGGCGAGATGTGTCCACCGCAAAGGGTAAATACATGTTTGACGCCTTGTATGCTTAATACTCTGGCAATTAATTCACCACCGTACATGAATCATCCTTGCCTGCTGTCCGAGTTGATTGATTCTCTTTTTTATCCCGATTGAATTTTTGATTCCACGGCGGAAAACTGGTTTATACTTTTAAGAACCTTCACATCAGTATATCAGTATAGCTGTATCTAGTATGCCGTTAACGAATTTCCTGTAAGTCAAATCCGGCTATGAATTAATACGAAAACCGGAATACCCGGTCAGCCACTGTTACCGCAGACTGGCTTTATATAACTAATAAAGACAAGGAGTGTTGCTATGAGCCTGAATCTGGCCACTATTCCATTAAAGTCCGCAAAAGATTATCCAGCCCTGCCAGCCATGCGGTTGGGCCCCGCAACCGTCACATATGAGCAGCTTGCCAGCCAGATTCTGGCCTTTGCATCCGCGCTTTCACAACAAGGTATTGCAACCGGAGCTAAAGTGGCGTTGTTGCTGCCCAGCGTGCCGCAATTTACTATCAGCTATTTCGCAATATTGGCCGCGGGCGGTGTAGTGGCGCCTCTTAATGTTCTTTTTACCGAAGACGAAATCAGGTATCACGTGCAGGATAGCGATGCCGTTGCAATAATTGTGTGGGACGCGTTTCTGGAAAAAACATTGCCCGCGGTAAAAAATACATCCTGCAATACAGTCATCGCGTGCCGGGCTCCGGACAGCCAGGCGGAACTGCCCGCGAAGGTATCAGACTTTGGCGCCATGGTTCAAAATGCCATGGCCAGCGGGCAAGCCGGCGGATTTGATGTATCACCCACCAATGCCGATGATACGGCCGTCATTTTATATACTTCCGGCACCACAGGCCGGCCGAAGGGGGCGGAGCTTTCACATTTTAACTTATATGATAATGCGCGCTATGTATCGGAAAAACTCATGCGCGCCAAACAAGACTCTCTGGATTTATTTGGCGTGGGACACGTAGCGCTAGCCGCCCTGCCCCTGTTCCATTCCTTCGGCCAGACTGTTATTCAGAATGCGTCACTGATGCACGGCGCAACCATATCATTGCTGCCGCGCTTCACCCCGAAAGATGCGGCCATGTTAATTCAGGCCCACAAAGTAACGTTTTTTGCGGGTGTTCCGACCATGTATATAGGATTGCTCCATGATGCCAACGTCACCACGGAACAATTCGCAACGCTGAAATACGCCGTGTCCGGCGGAGCCGCCCTGCCGGTTGATGTATTGAATCAATTCAGGGAACGATTCGGCATCAGCATCCTGGAAGGATACGGCTTGTCCGAAACCAGTCCTGTTGCCTGTTTTAACACGCTGATGAAACCGCAGAAACCCGGAACGGTGGGACCAGCCATCGATTTGTGTGAGGTGAAAATCGTCGATGAATCCCGCAATGAAGTTCCCGCCGGCCAGACCGGTGAAATCATCATCCGCGGCAGCAACGTCATGAAGAGATACTACAAACGCGATGACGCCACGCGCGACGTGCTCATCAACGGCTGGTTTTATACCGGAGACATCGGCAAGGTGGATAACGAAGGTTATGTCAGTATCGTGGACCGCAAGAAAGAGATGATTATCCGGGGAGGTTTTAATGTTTACCCGCGGGAAGTGGAAGAGGTTGTCTACCAACATGGCAGTATTGCTGAAGCGGCTATTATTGGCGTACCGGATGCGGTGCATGGCGAGGAAGTAATTGCCGTCGTGGCATTAAAACCGGGCAGGCAACTTGAGCACGAACAACTGGAGCAATTCTGCCGTGAGCATCTTGCCGCCTACAAAGTCCCGCGGCGGACCATTATCATGGACAGCCTGCCCAAGGGGCCAACCGGAAAAATCTTAAAGCGGCTGATAAAAGAACAGATCTCAGGTTAGAATTACACTTACATAAGATATCAAACAAGTTAAGTCCTGGTTACCAGCAGCGGATGTTAGCATCTGCTGCTTGATGTAATATCAGATTTTAAGGGTATTTGTAAGCCTGACGGATTAAGTAAGCGCCATTCATCTCAGGCTGGTATTGCAAATAAGCACGTAGCCGATAAGTACCGCGCTTTGTGCAACGGCAACAATTGTTATCCGCTATTCTAAGTCCGGAACTTGCCTATAACACCACTGCCCGTACTGACGATAGCCAGTACAATGCCGCCCGCAACAATGCCGGCGATCGTATTCAAGACAGTTGGAGTAATAGCGGCGAAGATTGCGCCGAGGACGGGCAAGGCTTCCACCGCCTGCGCGGCATGATCAAGCACCTCGTGAGAATGGGGTATGCCGTGCACCAGAATACCGCCGCCAACCATGAACATGGCGGCCGTGCCTACGATTGACAGTGTTTTCATCAAATAGGGCGCGGTCCGTAACAGGGCAACCCCGAGCGCGCGCTTGAACTTGCCCCAGTAATCAAGAACAGTAACTGATTTCAAGAGGTATAACCCGCCATCGTCCATTTTCACAATAGCCGCCACCAGAGCGTACACACCGATCGTCATCGGCAAAGCCACGCCACTTAACACCGCCACCTGGATACCAAGCGACGCCTCCTTTACGGTTCCAAGCGCGATCACAATAATTTCGGCGGACAGAATAAAATCCGTTCTAATAGCGCCCTTAATTTTTTCCCGCTCAAAGGCCACTATATCCACATTGGGATCACTTAATGCTTTGCGTGTTTCATCATGAGAGGCCGGATTATTACCACGGTGAAAAAGCGCATGGGATATTTTTTCGAATCCCTCGAAACACAAGTACGCCCCGCCCACCATAAGCAGCGGTGTGATCGCCCAGGGCGCCAATGCGGCGATAACCAGCGCCGCCGGCACCAGGATCAGCTTGTTTTTGATCGACCCCATCGCCACGGCAAAAACTACCGGTAACTCGCGTTCCGCATGTACGCCGGCCACTTGCTGCGCGTTCAACGCCAGATCGTCTCCTAACACCCCGGCGGTCTTTTTTGCCGCCATGCGCGTCATCAATGACACGTCGTCCAAAACGGAGGCAATATCATCTAGCAATGCTAATAAACTGGTACCGGCCATGTCAGTAATTCCTGGATACGCTTTTAATT
>JAKEGK010000173.1 GCA_022627515.1 Gammaproteobacteria bacterium | reverse complement strand
GTGCGCAAGGAAGTCTGGCAACTGCGCCGCGACCGCCTGACCTTCGGCATGATCGTCGGCATTCCGTTCATCCAGATCGTGTTGTTCGGTTACGCCATCAACACCGATGTGCGCCATTTGCGCGCGGCCGTCGCTGATGAAGCCAACACGTCATTGTCGCGCCAGCTCGTTGCCGACACTCAGGCTTCGCAAGTGGTGGACATTGTCGCGCGCGCAGCCAATGCGCGGGAACTGGAGGCACTGCTCAGCAGCGGAACTATCGCGGTGGGCATTTATATTCCGCCGGATTTTGGCCGCCGTATCCAGCAGTCCGGCCGCGCCGCAGCGCAACTGCTGGTCGATGGTTCGGATGGTATTATATTGGCAACGGCCCGCAGCCTGACCGCGCTGGATATTCGTTACGATACCGAACCCAGGGAGGTCAAACGCGGCCAGGTGTATGAAGTGCGTAATTTCTATAATCCGGAACGGCGTTCGGCGGTGTATATCGTGCCGGCTCTCATCGGCGTGATCCTGACCATGACCATGGTGTTATTCACGGCGGTAGCCATCGTGCGCGAACGCGAGCGCGGCAATCTGGAATTGTTAATCAACACCCCGGTCAGAACGGCGGAACTCATGATCGGCAAGATCATACCCTACGTCATCATCGGCCTGCTGCAAGTGACCTTGATCCTGCTGCTTGGCATGTTGCTGTTCAAGGTGCCGGTGCAGGGCAGTTTGCTGGACGTGTATCTGGTGGCTTCGGTGTTTATCGCGGCCAATCTCACCCTGGGGCTGGTCATCTCCACCCTGGCCGCCACCCAGTTTCAGGCCATGCAGATGACTTTCTTTTTCTTTTTGCCCTCGATTTTGCTCTCCGGCTTCATGTTTCCCTTCGACGGCATGCCGCGTCCGGCGCAATATCTCGCCGAAATTTTGCCGCTGACGCATTTTGTGCGACTGATACGCGGCGTAATGTTGCGCGGCGCAGGTGTGTCCGGCATGGGCGCTGAATTCGCCGCGTTAGGCGTGTTCATGGCCGTTACGCTGACCATCGCGATCCTGCGTTTTCACAAACGGCTGGATTGAAACACACCGGATTCAGTACCCGGTTTTGAGGATGTTTGTATGTCGGACGGATTAAGTAAGCGCCATTCGCATCAGACATTATCTCAGTGAACACCTTATAGGAGAGCAATGCCATGAGCCTCAATCTTCGCAACCGTTCGCTGCTCACTGTTCAGGACTACACGCAGCGGGAATTCCGTTACCTGCTCGACCTGGCCCGCGATCTCAAACGCGCCAAATACGCGCGCACCGAACAGAAGCACCTGGAAGGTAGGGAGATCTGCCTGATTTTCGAGAAGACTTCCACGCGCACCCGCTGCGCCTTCGAGGTCGCCTGCTACGACCAGGGCGCCAATGTCACCTATCTTGACCCGGCAGGATCGCAGATCGGCCACAAGGAATCGTTCAAGGACACCGCGCGCGTGCTTGGGCGTATGTTCGACGCCATCGAATACCGCGGCGCTTCACAGGCCGGCGTGGAACAACTCGCTAAATATGCGGGTGTACCAGTCTACAACGGACTCACCGACGAATATCACCCGACGCAGATGCTGGCCGACGTCATGACCATGCGCGAGCACAGCGATAAGCCGCTTTCCGAAATCAGGTATGCCTTCGTAGGCGACACGCGTTCGAACATGGGACACTCGCTGATGATCGCGGGCTGTCTCATGGGCATGGACGTGCGGATCTGCGGACCGAAACCGCTCTGGCCATCCGCTGAACATCAGAAGATCGCGCGCGATCTCGAAGCCAGATACGGCGCCAAACTCACCATCACCGATGATATCAAGGCGGCGGTGAAGGACGTGGATTTCATTCACACCGATGTCTGGGTGTCGATGGGTGAGCCGGAAGAACTGTGGAAGCAGCGCATCAGTCTGCTCACCCCGTATCAGGTCAATACCGGACTCATGAAGGCGAGTGGCAATCCGCACGTCCGCTTCATGCATTGCCTGCCCGCGTTCCACGACACGGAAACGACGCTTGGTAAACAGATCGCCGAAACCTGTGGCATGATCAACGGGGTGGAGGTCACCAATGACGTGTTCGAATCCGAGGCGAACATCGCCTTCGAACAGGCTGAAAACCGCATGCACACGATCAAGGCCTTGCTCGTGGCGACATTGGGTGATTAACGCCGTGCGTATCGTCGTCGCCCTTGGAGGCAATGCCCTGTTGAAGCGGGGTGAACCAATGACCTCGGAGGTGCAGCGCGCCAATGTCCGGATTGCCGCTGAAGCGCTCGCACCCATTGCCAGCGAACATCAACTGGTCATTAGTCATGGCAACGGTCCGCAAGTCGGGCTGCTGGCGCTGCAAGGCGCCGCGTATAAACCCGACGAGGCGTACCCGCTCGATGTGCTGGGCGCAGAGACCGAGGGCATGATCGGTTATATGATCGAACAGGAGCTCGGCAATCTGCTGCCATTCGAGGCGGCGTTCGCCACCCTGCTCACCATGGTTGAGGTGGACGCCGGCGATCCGGGTTTCAAGAATCCAACCAAGTTTGTCGGTCCGGTCTACGGGAAAGCGGATGCGGACCGGCTTGCGGTGGAAAAGGGCTGGATGTTCAAGCAGGACGGCGTCAAATGGCGCCGGGTCGTGCCATCACCGTTACCGAAACGCATCTTCGAAATCCGGCCTATCAAGTGGTTGCTCGACCGGGGCGTCATCGTGATCTGCGCGGGCGGCGGCGGCATTCCCACCATGTACGAGCCCGGATCTCATCGCAAGCTCATTGGTGTGGAGGCGGTTATTGACAAGGATCTGTGTTCCGGACTGCTGGCGCGCGAACTCGGCGCCGATCTCTTTGTCATGCTGACCGACGTCGATGCGGTGTACATGGACTGGGGCAAGCCCGCGCAGAAGCCCATCCGGCGCACCTCACCAGCGGCGCTAGCCGGGATCACGTTCGCGGCCGGTTCGATGGGACCCAAAGTCGAGGCGGCTTGCCGCTTCGCCGCGGAGACGGGAAAAGTGGCGGCGATCGGAGCCTTAAAAGACCTGCGCCGGATCATAGCGGGAGAAGCGGGCACCACCGTGGCGCCCAGGGGCAACACAGTCTACGGGACTTGAAACGCCGCCCAACTCCGTGACGCCAGCGATTACGCACCTTGCGCATGCGCCGCGCGTGGGGAGCTTTTATTCATCACTGGAAAGCGGAGGCGCCGCGGATTCCATATCAAGCCATGCCTGAAACAGCTTGTATCCCAGCGCCAGTACAATGGCGCCGACGAATAGCCCGACAATGCCGGACAGCAGCATGCCGCCGATGGCGCCCAAAAAAATCACCATCATGGGCACGTCAACGCCGCGGCCCAGGAGCAGGGGTTTTAAAACATTATCAATTACCATAATCAGCGCATTCCAGATCAGGAATATTACCGCGGTGAGTGTATCGCCGGTGGCAAACACATATACGACTGCCGGAATCACGATAGGGCCCACGCCAAGTTGCACCGTTGCGGAGATCAGGCAGAGCAAGGCCCAGATGCCCGCGCCGGGAACACCGGCCACCATAAAGCCCAGGCCGGCAAGCAGGGCCTGGATAACGGCGACGCCTAATACGCCGCGCGCCACGCTGCGAATGGTGGCCTCGGCCAAAATGGCAAAGTCATCACCGCGTTCGCGCGCCAGACGCATGGATATGCCGCGCGCGACCCGGTTACCGGCGGCGGAATGGGCAAGCAATATGCCCGCGATGACAAATGCAAACACAAACATGATCATGCCGATGCCCGCGCTGGCCGCAACGTTGACCAGCCAGGCGCCAATGGCTTTTATTTGCGGTCGCACCAGTTTCAGGGCCTCGGCTAAATTCGTTGAGGCGAGGTTCCATATATTTGCAACGGAATCACCGATGAGGGGCCATGCTTTAACGGTGTCAGGTGGAGGCGGAATGGTGATGTGTTCGCGGCGGATTTCTCCCGCCAGAGTTGCCACGTTGTCCACCAGCAGTTTTGTCAGCATGATCGTGGGCACCATGAGCAGCACTAAAAACAGGATGGTAATAAAAGTCGCCGCGAGACCGCGCCGTCCGCCCAGCATGTTGGCCAGCCTGTGATAGAGCGGGTATATCGCAACCGCGATAATGATTCCCCATATAAACGGGATAATGAATGGCTGCAGAATTTGAAAACACCATATCACTACGATGGCTAACACGCCAAGGCGTATGGCGGTTTCCGCTACCTTGCCAGACCATTCATCTCGTGGCGTTATTACAGTATTAGTTGTCATGTTGGATTCCTTGTTCATGATGTCGGGCGTGCGCACAATATTTCTGTTTCAGACTATGCCACTAGGCAACGCGCCGCGAGCATGGCGCGTTACCTGGATAATGCATCAACCGTTATCCTGCCGTTCGACTATGTCAAAATTGGCAGGGCATAAAAATTGTAGCGGCAGCAGCAATAAGAATTTATCAAATTCATAAAAGAGATATTGAAAAATAACCGGGGCTTCCCTGCAACATCACAATTTCAATCAGGTAGCGTGGGGTAAGATACCAGCATCTGGTATACCTGTCATGACGGGAGAATCGCGTGGATTGTTTGCGGGACTGGGCCAGCAGTTCATTTGCTTCTGAAACGCTCAACCCGCCGTTGCATAGTCTAGGAGAATGGTCATCGCCAGGTGTGAAAACATTGGAGGTCTTGTCACCGGTATATTAAACAGGCAGGAACGGCGCTTTTTAAACACACTGCACAATGTGGCCGTAAAAATTTTTGGGATGTTGATATTTTATTTATAGTCGACTGGGATGGCTGGACAAAATTGGAAGAGGTTGGAACAGAGTGATCGGACTATAAATACATAAGATGGTGCCGAGAAGAGGACTTGAATTACCATAATTACATATAAATATTTCACCCAGATCACTGGTGACCGTCAGGTGCGGTGACAGTTTCTCATTTGTACTCGCTGGGCCAATTGGCGAAAAATTTGTCGCGGCGTTGGTTATCATCCCGGTGAATATATAGACAATGGAACTGATCACCTGAAAAGCCCGGAAATCGGATACATAGACTATGTTAAAGCAGCAGAAGGCCTATCTCGACCAACTCGCCCCGGGCGCACGGGCGATCGTAAGCGAATTGCAAGGCGGCAGGGGATTTGCGAGCCGCCTGGCCGGTATGGGCATTTCAGTCGGCTGCGAAATCGAAATGTTGCAGAACCCCGCGCGCGGTCCCTTGCTGATGCGGGTGCGGGATACGCGAATAGCGTTAGGCCGCGGCGAAGCGTCGAAGATCGTGGTTAGGGAGTCGGAACAAGGACAGCCGGATGCCGCTGAATAACCCGCCGGCACTTTCTCCGGATTCCGCACAGGATTCCACGCAATCCGGGAGAAGCCTCGTGGTAGGTCTTGCCGGTCAGCCCAATGTGGGCAAGTCGACTGTCTTCAACCTGCTGACGGGCCTCAGTTCAAAGGCGAAATCGTTTTCCGGCAGCAGCCGCGTCTCGGTATAGCGCCGGGCGATCTCCGGAAACAGCGGATAGGTGGGGGTGAGCAGGTGCACTTGCTGGCCGAGACGATCGAATAGCTGCCGCAGGATCAACTCCGAGCCGGCGTTGATGTGCACGAGTCGCAGCGGAACACCGAGACTGCCGGCAATGAAGCGGCGCAGCGGTTCGGAGTAAGGCTCGGTGTAATAGTTGCTGTGCGGTACTTCGGCCTGCGCGGCGGCAATCGCTTCCTCGATTGGGGGCAAAGGATTTTCGCATAGTAATAGCTTGATGCCTTCGAAGGTTCCGCCGCCTTTTTCCAGCATCGATGTCATACGGTATTCCCTTCCATCATGTTTCAGTGAACCTGACAGGAACATTCATTTTTCAGATGTGTCCGGACGTTGCTGCCGTTTCCTCGTCTGTTTTTCCAGAAACAGCCTATGATGCTCAGAGCCCTCGCGCAGCAGTTTCGCGCCGCACGCGGGACAGCGCTCCTCCTGGCAGGGCACGCCATCACGATGCGCAATCGACACCCCGCACTTCGGACAAACGCAACGGCTACCGGCACCCATTTCATGTTTGCGCTGCACTGTCATGGCTCAAATCTTCCGTCCTGTCCTTGCCTGCGTACTGCTTTCGCGCCAACGCGACGCATGAAGGTGATCACGCTAGCGTTTGACCACCACACAGGTTATTGAACACCACAAAAAGGCGATGTTGTTCCTGCTGCCGTGGTTGCATGTCACTCTCTGCGCTGGCGTGAGGGATCATGAATAGCGTCCATACTATTTTATATATATGCGGTAAGCATTCGCGTGATGTGTGCATGCATGGTATCCTCGCTTGACCGGTTTGCTGCGCGGCAATACGCGATTTTCCGCCCTATGATTCTTTCCGTGTCTCCAGTCTATGCGGTTATACCAAAATTGAATTGAGGCAGGTCATGAAAGGCAAAAAAAAAATGGAAAACCGGGGTCAGTGAACAACAGTCCCTAATATTAGGGCAACGCAAGACCTGACACTTATTCTTTGACACATACCGATAAACAGCATATCGAGCAAACAACCCAACGCCAATGGACGCTGAAACCGGAGATGCTTTTTCACCGACGGTTACGAAGGAAGAATGAACCAGCTAAGAGGCTTGGTGAAACCAGGGATCTGATTGGCGCTATGCCATCGACCACTGTCGACGGCGCGCGCTCTTGGCGGCACGCAGACAAATGATTCCGTTACAAACATTCTTTTATTAACAAGAGAAAGGAAGGTTATTTAGAGCATGCCGATGCGGCTCGCAGCGAATCCGCTTCTTCTTTGGCCTTGCGGTAAGGGAGGTGGATCTTAAACACAGTACCAATACCAACGGTACTATCAACGGAGATTTCTCCGCCCATCAAATTGCAAAAATGCCGGCTGATCGCCAAACCCAGCCCGGTGCCGGAAATCTTGAGTGTGGTGGAGTTTCGGCCCCGCACAAAAGGCTCGAATAGACCACACAGGCATTCACGCGACATTCCTGTGCCGGTGTCTTCGACTTCAATGATAATTTGCTCTTTTGTTTTATAGGTATATCTGTAGACGCGCAGCGCAATTCTACCATGCTCGGTAAATTTACAGGCATTGGACATCAAATTAAAAATGATCTGCCGTAGCTTGGTATAGTCAGTTATTATTTGTCCCAGATTCCCGTCGACTTCAACCACCAGTTCGTTTTTGTTTTTCTCGACCTGGGGAATCATGGTTGTTGCGATATCGCCAATCATGGTTTCGACGTTGACATTTTCGTAATAAATTTCCATTTTGCCGGCTTCAATCTTTGAAATGTCCAGTACGTTGTTAATAAGGTCCAGCAAGTAGTCACCGGCAGTGCGAATTTTATGAAGGTCAGAAACGTATTCCAGTTGTTGAAGGTCCGTAGCCTGATCGACCAGCAGGTCCGCATAACCGATGATTGCGTTCAAAGGCGTTCTTAGCTCGTGGGACATATTGGCCAAAAACGACGATTTGGCGTCGTTGGCATTTTTTGCCTCGGTAACGGCATATTTCAATTGCTGCTGTTGTTCCATAAGTTGGTCAAGCATCTGGTTGAAGAATCTTGCAATGTACCCAAACTCATCCTGTCTGCTGGTATCCAGGCGTAGATCGGTAACCCCGTCTGAAATTGCCCGGGTAGCATCAACAATGTTTTCAAGTGGCCGGTGCACCATGGTGCGAATGGCCCAAATAAGAAAACCGCCAAAAATTATCACACCAATAACAACGGGAAAAAGGACATGATTACGTTTTTTTATTATCAATTCGTCCATCTTGGGATAATACGCATACACCTTGATAGTTGAATATTCGTTGGCACGACCGGCTGGTACTTTTATTTCGCGTCTAATGATTTTTGCATTCGCGTCTGCGGGTCCAAACTCCCATTCATTTTCTCCATAAGATATTTTCACGCTGGAAAATTCAAGCTCATCCGCCAGCCGTTTTACAGTTGAGTTTAAAGTTGCGTTTTGCGCAAAGGAGTTTTCTTCAAAGTAGCTCTGCAACTGAAATGCTAAAATATCAGCGTTTCTCAAAAACTGTTTTTCCAGGTCTTGATCCAGGTTGCCGATGAAGTAAAAGGTTATGCCAAGGGTAATCGGCAGGACGACCCATAAGGCGAGAGCTGAAATGCGAACAGCAATACTTTGCTGCCAGTTTCGCTTCCAATCATCGCTTAAAACATGCGGTTCTGCTTTCATAAAAATATGGCATTTATTTAAAACCTAAAAAGCGGAGCGTTACGACCGTGGGGCAAAAATTTACAAGTCCTGCCAGCGTCAGGAATGATGCGATGATCCAGTTAATAAACCACAGGTCTTTTGGCAGAAAGAAGATGGCCGGTATAAGAATAAGCCCAAATACTATTCGCATAGCGCGTTCGGCTTCAAAATTAAGCGCCGACGCTGAACATGCAAGCGCCGGGCGGCCGATAATATGGTCCTGCCCAAAACGTAACCTGTTTATAAGAATGGGTATCCGCCAGTTGGT
This sequence comes from Gammaproteobacteria bacterium, assembly GCA_022627515.1. Taxonomy (GTDB): domain Bacteria; phylum Pseudomonadota; class Gammaproteobacteria; order SZUA-152; family SZUA-152; genus JAKEGK01. The sequence goes on along the minus strand of JAKEGK010000173.1, from coordinate 33,220 downwards.
GATGCCTTCAAAAAACAACAAACCAATATATGCGTAGTACAAGGGGGGATAGTTTACATATATGAGAATCAGTAGCGTTGATCCCAGAACAAGACGGTAGCTGCGTTCGCTCATGTGTGATCCTTGGACGTTATTACCCGAATTACGATGGTTTTTTTCTTAATTTGGATAGTTCAATTATCGGTTAAAAAACAATAAACTTAATCGGGTTATTTTCGCAGTAACGCTTAAAAAGATAATACCGATACGCTATTTATTAAATTAGAAAAATTCAAATAACATGAGCGAAAGATTGTAGGGGAGACAAGAACGGCGGAGATTCACTCTAGCCCTTGGTGTGTGTAGATCCAGACAAGGAGTTACTTCGCGGCACCTCGGCCTGCGCGGCGGCAATCGCCTCATCGATAGGCGGCAGGGGGTTTTCGCACAGCAGCAGCTTGATGCCTTCGAACGTGCCGCCGCCTTTTTCCAGTATCGAGGTCATACGCCATTTACTCCGCTGGTTCGGAAAGCTTGGGATTGCTGATGAAGGAGGTATCCGTCAAGGCCTTCATAAAGTTGACCAGGTCGGTCTTTTGTTGCCCGGTGAGATTCAGCTGGATTCCCTTGCGGGGCCGGATCATGAGAGGGTCAAGCGCGGGCGAATGTGGCACGCCCGAGTCATAGAACTCCACCACTTCCTCCAGGGTAGCGAACCGGCCATCGTGCATATAGGGACCGCGCAGCGCCACATTGCGCAAAGTGGGTGTGCGGAATGCGCCCATATCCTTCCGGTCACCCGTTACGTTGTAGTGTCCTCTGTCATAACCGCTGAATTCCGCGTTAAGGCCGTTATTATGAAACAATTTATCGGTAAACAAGCCGAGCCTGTGACAGGGAAAGCAATAACCCGCTGCGGAATTGTAGATGTGAAATCCCCGCAGCTCCGATTCACTCAAGGCCACTTCTTCTCCCCTCAGATACTTGTCCACGGGTGAATCAAAGCTGTTGACCGTGCGCAGAAACATCGCAAGCATTTCCCCCATGCGCTGGTAGGTAATACTGTCATCGCCATAAACTGTCTTGAAGGCCCGCGTGTATTTTTTATCATTTCGAAACAGCGCAAGATCAGTCTTGAAAAAGTCCTTGACTTCAAACTCCATGACTTCTTCGAGCGTGCCTTCCTTGTGACCATCCCAGAGAAACGCCTGGAGCCAGCCCAAGTTCACGTGAGGCATAACCGGTGGGTCCTTGGGACCGGTTTTGGCAAACCCGGATTCCTGCATATGGCACGTGGCGCAGGCATTGCCATCAAGCGGTCCGCCCTGTGACAGCATCTTGTCGTAATAGAGCTTCTGGCCCAATGCCACACCTTCCTCCGTCATTTTATAACCGGGAGGTAGCGAGAGATTCGGAAAATACCTGGGATATTCAATTTTCATTGGCGTCAGGTGTGGCTCACTACGCGCCGCAGCCGTTGGCTCCTTCCCGTCGGCGGAGGCCGCTATTACTAACAGTGTTAACAGCGCGGATATCAACAAAACCGAACGTGTGACCATGGTTCGAATGGCACACCCTGTATAGTCTGCCTCTGTCATTGTGCACGCTCCATTGCGAACCTGTTGTCTCGACCCCATGTGCTGTTGCACCTTCATAGATTCAATTCGCCGTATGCGTGACTTCAATGACGGCGCCCAGACCGCCCTCAATAAAGTCATTTTCCCAGGCTTCGCGAAACAGGCGGATTGCATTGTCACCGGTGCAATGACTGGGCGCGACCTTTTCGACACCCAGTGTATTGAGCCGCTGGATAATCGCGCGAATATCGCTATCGCTCCTGGCGCCGAGGTGAAATCCGCCCATCAGCAGATAGATGTTCCTGTTAAGTTAGGTCTTGGCCTGTTCCGCCATATCAGCGACGTTGGGATGCGCGCAGCCCGTGATCACGACCAACCCGCGCGGTGTGTCCACAATCAGGGCTTGCTCCCTGATACCGTGGTTCATCTCGCCAGTTGAATGAACGCTTTTCATCAGTTGCCGCGGCCCGGCCACGGTTTCAATCGCGGCGCCCATGCGTTTCACTTCCTGCTGGAACGATGCCGGAAACGATGCGGGCATATATACTGTGACATCAGGATTGCGCGCCAGAAAGGTGTCCAGTCCGCCGGTGTGGTCACCGTGGATATGTGACAACACGACAGCATCAACCGCTCCAACGTCAAGACCGAGCCGTTGCATGTTCGAGAGCAAAATATCGCCATCGCCGCCTGTGTCGAACAGTACGGTTTTTTCCAGGCCGTCGATCAGGCAGGCAAAGCCCCAGCTGGTTGCCAAACCCGCCTTATAGGGCACGTTATTGAATACGATATGGAGTCGAAGCCGAACCGGTTGATCCTTCTCCGTTCCACTCACGGCAACAGTAGCTTGTGTCATGAACAGAGCCCATCCGTAAAGCAGGGTGAGCACGATATTTTTGTACACATGCATGGCATACATGTCCCTTGTTCGTTTCGTGAGAATTGCACCGCCGACGAAAGTGCCGAAGACAAGCATCATTGTGCTATCTTTCTCGCCAACGATTATTGTCCAGGATCAAGCTCGGCGGGTTTGACCTATGCCGAAACGTCGCTTGAAACAAAGCCTGAAGATGACAGCGCGAACATTCGTCAATCCGTTGCCTGTCATCACTGGCATGCTGTTACTGGCCAGTCACCCTGTTTCCGCAACGGATAGCGGCGTATCTATTCGGCGGTAATGATGCACTGGATACCTTGATTGACGCATCCGTCGGAAGTATCGCGGCAGTGCATCCCTTGGCGAGTTATACTCCGGGCGGGGTGTTGCTTGGGAGCGGCGCGAGCCTGATCGCCGTGACCGCCCTCATGGTGAGCCGGGTAACATTCGGGATTGTGCAGCATCCTGCCGAAGCATTGACGCAGGGAACGCGCTTCGCGATTTACCGCAATCTGATCTGTTCTAACGGACCAACTGTAGGGCAAAGTTGGGCGAAAGCTTTCTTGTCTGTCAAATGAGGGTCAGAAGCGCGCTCCACCCATGCTCTATTCGCGCTATATTTTAGGGACCACGCCCGACAATGTAAGACAAGATGAATGGAGCGTCAGATTGGGAAAAAACGCTTTCAGAACAAATGCTTGTGTGATCCAAGCTGACCTGTTAAGGTGTTAAGGTTAGAATGAGTTGGTGCCGAGGAGAGGACTTGAACCTCCATGGGGTTTCCCCCGCTAGCACCTGAAGCTAGTGCGTCTACCAATTTCGCCACCTCGGCATTAAAACAAATGAGCGACTAACAGCAAACGGCGGTTACCGGATTTAACAACTTTTAACCAGGAACATTTGATCAATAACATTTGATCAGCAACAACGGCTAACTATCTATTAACCAACTATAATTGTGTAGATTCCTTGGTCCGCTGTCACTACCGTACCGCAATTTGTATAATCGGCGGCAACTGTACCCACCGTGGACTGTCCTGTCAATGGATATAACGGTGAAATATTATTCAGACTATTAACGACATTGCCATATACGCCATGTCAATCGAGTTTACAGCACCTGTGCCACTAATAAAAATTATGGATAAACCCCACCACAAAGCAGATGAATTTGCCGATCGCGAGGCGCGAAAATATGTAAGGCCCATTGCAAGCCGGGAATACATTATGGAGATCCTGGCGGAGAAGGGTGAGCCGCTAACCTGGCAGGAACTTGCCGGCATTCTTGATTTTCGCGAGGAGCAGGATATCGACGCGCTGCAGCGGCGGCTCAGGGCCATGGAGCGCGACGGCCAGGTGATCCGTAACCGCCGCGAGGGTTATGGGCTGGTGGAAAAGATGGACCTGGTGCGCGGTTATGTCTCCGCACATCCCGATGGTTATGGTTTTCTGGTTCCCGATGACAGCAGCGATGATTTATTCCTGTCCGCCCGGCAAATGCGCGCCGTGATTCATGGCGACCGGGTGGTGGCCAGGGTGTCGGGCATCGACCGGCGCGGCCGCCGTGAAGGCGCTATTGTGGAAATTCTGCAACGCAATACGCATAGTGTGGTGGGGCGGTTTTTCCGCGAGTCCGGCATCGGCTTCATCATTCCGGACAACAAACGCATTACGCACGACATCGCCGTACCTGCGGAATATCAGGGCCAGGCGCAGGAAGGCCAAATTGTTGTGGTCGAACTGATCGAACAGCCCACCAAGCGCCGCCAGCCATTAGGGCGTGTCATCGAAGTATTGGGTGAGCACATGGCGCCAGGAATGGAAATTGATGTTGCTATCCGCGCCCATGAACTGCCGCATCGATGGCCGGCCGAGGTTGATGAGGAAATCCAGTCCTATTCCGAAGAAGTCAGCCGTGCAGATACCGAAGGACGGGAAGATATCCGGCGCCTGCCGCTGGTAACCATTGACGGACCCGATGCCAGGGACTTTGACGACGCGGTGTATTGTGAACGCAACGGCAAAGACTGGCGTTTGATCGTTGCCATTGCGGATGTATCCCATTACGTCGGCCCGGCTAGCGCGCTGGATCAGTCGGCGCAGGAGCGGGGTAATTCCGTGTATTTTCCCGGCCGTGTCATTCCGATGTTGCCGGAACTGCTGTCCAACGGACTGTGTTCCATAAATCCGGGCGTCGAACGCCTGTGCATGGTTTGCGACATGAATGTCAGCGCGTCAGGCGCAATAAAGTCCTATCGTTTCTATAGCGCGGTGATGAAATCCCATGCGCGCATGATTTACGATGACGTCGCGGCCATGCTCGAGGGCGACGAGGTACTGTGTCAACGGTTTGCGGAGTTGTTGCCGCATTTGGAAAATCTGCATCAGCTTTACCACGTGTTTGCAAAGCAGCGCATCAAACGCGGCACGATAGAATTTGAAACCACGGAAACCGTGATCAAGTTCGGACCGCAGAAAAAAATTCAGAGCATTGTGCCGCTGAGCCGCAATGTCGCGCACAAGCTCATCGAGGAATGCATGATCACCGCCAACATCTGCGCGGCCAGATACCTCGACAAACACACCATGCCAACCCTGTATCGCGTGCACGAACTGCCGGACGCTGACAAGCTGGCCGATTTGCGGGAATTCCTCAAGTCGTTCGGACTGAAACTTGAAGGCGGGGCTCGTCCTGAAGCCGCGCATTACGCCCATGTACTGAGTCAGGTTGGCGACCGCCCGGAATCGCATCTGATACAAACCGTACTGTTGCGCAGCATGAAACAGGCGGTGTATAGCCCGGACAATATCGGCCATTTTGGACTGGCGTTAACCCAGTATGCCCATTTTACCTCGCCCATTCGCCGCTACCCCGACTTGCTCGTGCACCGCGCTATTGCGCATCTGCTGAAGGGCGGGACCGCGGATGACTTTGATTACAGCGTGGAGGATATGGCGCGCCTGGGAGAGCAATGCTCCATGACCGAACGCCGCGCCGACGAAGCCACCCGCGACGTGGAAGCCTGGCTGAAATGCGAATACATGATGGATAAAGTCGGCGAGTGCTTCGATGGTATTATTTCCGGCGTCACCAGTTTTGGCCTGTTCGTGGAGCTGCAGGGCATCTACGTCGAAGGCCTGATTCATGTCACATCACTCAGTAATGATTATTATCATTTTGATCCGGTCAAGCACTGCCTGGTTGGCGAGCGCACCCGCCAGGTGTATAGCCTGGCGGATAAGGTCAATGTCCGGGTCGTCAGGGTGGATCTAGACGAAAAACGCATTGATTTTGATCTTGCCAATAAATACGACGAACAGGGCGGCAAGAAACATCGAGGCGCAAAGCAACGCGGCAAATCAAAGCACGAAGCCCGCAAGCCCGGAAAAACCGCGCCGGAAAAACCACACGCGCAGGAAAAATCCCGGCCTTCCAGAAAGACCAAAGCAGGCGCCGGGCAGCGCAAGAGTAAAAAGACAGCCCCAAAAACATCGAAGCGGCAACTTCGGAGAAAAAAACGGATCCGGTAGTATGGAGCCGTTTTTATTAAGTTGTTCCTCCAGCGGGGCGCAGGAGCCTAATCAAGATCTTATTCCAGCAGTTATCAAATAGTCGATCCAGACAACCATGAGCAATGCACAACGCATCTTCGGCCTGCACGCGGTCACCGCCCTGCTCAAAGCCAATCCCGGCAGCGTCAAGGAGCTTTTTGTCGACAAAAAACGCCAGGACAAGCGCATGCAGGAATTAGTGCAACTGGCCAAACAAAGTGGCGTGCGGATCACCCTGAGTCAGCGTGATGAACTGGATAAGCAGGCGGGTAATGCGAATCATCAGGGAATCGCCGCGTTGTGTGACTTGCCCCAGCCGCATCGCGAGGAATTTCTGGATGGATTGCTTGAAGAGCCTGATCATCCATTGTTGTTACTGGTGCTGGATGGTGTGCAGGACCCGCATAACCTGGGCGCTTGTTTGCGCACGGCCGATGCTGTGGGAGCCGACGCCGTGATTATTCCCAAAGACCGTTCCGTGTCCGTTACCTCGACTGTGGTCAAAGTTGCCAGCGGCGCGGCCTACACCGTGCCGGTGGTCAGTGTGACCAATCTCAGCCGGACCATGTTTCACCTGCAGGAAGTCGGCGTCTGGTTCGTTGGCACGGATGGCGCCGCCACGCAAAGCCTGTACGAGCTTAATCTCACCGGCCCTATTGGCATTGTGCTGGGGGCTGAAGGTACGGGCATGCGCCGCCTGACGAAGGAGAAATGTGATTATCTGGTGCAATTACCTATGCGGGGTTCGGTCGAAAGTCTTAATGTTTCGGTTGCGGCGGGAGTTTGCCTCTACGAAGTGTTGCGCCAGCGCGCCCATAAGGCAATACATGAAAGAAGTGAAAATGGCTAATAACACACTGTATTACAATAAGTTAGGCTAACTGCCCGGAATTGCGGTTCACCCGCATCAATACCATCTGGACAATATTTGCAAAATTGCAGTAAAATCGCCGCCTTTCTACCTATTATCAACTCCTTGCCACACTGTCAGAGCGCGGGTGGCTATAATCCTTGAGGAGCACTACGTGAGACACTACGAAGTTGTGTTTCTGGTCCACCCTGACCAGAGCGAACAGGTTCCCGGTATGGTGGAACGCTACCGTTCCATGATCGAAACATCCGGTGGCAAGATCCATCGTTTCGAAGACTGGGGACGCCGCCAACTGGCTTATCCTATCAATAAAGTTCACAAAGCCCATTACATTCTGATGAACATCGAATGTGATAACCAGACTTTGGAAGAATTAAAGAGCGCATTTCGTTTCAACGATGCCGTCATTCGCCATATGTTTCTGCACCGCAAAGAGGCTATTACTGAGCCGTCCCCGCTGATTAAACCGAAGGAAGAGGTCAGGGGCAGAGAGCGTGATGAAACTGTAATGGGTATCGGATCCGAAGCAAGTGACGAGCTTGTTGAGCCGGAAGACGAAACCACCGTATAAATACGGTTCGTCCAGCCGCTGATTTTCAAACCAAAACGGTTTTTTTGAAACCATATTATTGAGAGAACCATTGAGAGGAATGCCATGTCACGTTTTTTCCGCCGTAGAAAATTTTGCCGCTTTACCGCCGAAGGCGTTAAAGAAATCGACTACAAGGACCTGCAAACGTTAAAGGCGTACATCACCGAAACCGGCAAGATTGTTCCAAGCCGTATTACGGGTACTAACGCAAGATATCAGCGGCAGCTGGCCACTGCGATCAAACGCGCGCGTACGCTGGCCTTGTTGCCGTACACAGATTCGCACCAATAGTTCCGCCTATTGGAAGTTAATAAAACAGCTCGCGTACAGCACGGTTTTATTGTGATTGTGTGCGGGACAATTAACTAACTGAGTCAAAATGAAAGCACTAGCGGCATTTATCATGCGTGGCCAGCCGCAGGCGATAGCAGTCACAGCGGGCTTTGCGGTTTTGTCATTGTTCTTTCCGTTATTGGGGCTGTTGAGTGCCGCCGTAACCGGTCTGGTTACCTTAAGACTCGGGCCGATGACCGGATTGATCGTACTGGTTGCCGGCAGTGTAGTGGTGTCGGGGGTTGCAATGTTCATGGCAACGCCGCTGGCCATACCCGCCATTGTGTCGCTGCTTGCGTGGCTGTTGCTGGTGTGGATCGCCGCCGTTGTGTTGCGCGTGACACGGTCCCTGGCGCTATCCATAACCACGGTTTCCGTGGTTGGTGTGTTGTTTGTTGCGGTGTTTCATCTGATAGTGGGCGATACCGCGGCCTGGTGGCAATCAAACTTCGACGAGTTTTTTGCCCAGGCGACGGAGTCCATGATGATGGACCAGCAAATGGTCTTCAAACAGAATCTGGAAACCTGGTCAGCAATAATGACCGGTTTCGTGACCATGGCGTTTTTGCTGAATGTGATCTTCAGCCTGTTTATCGCCAGGTCCTGGCAAGCCATGCTGTATAATCCCGGCGGATTCCGTGAAGAGTTTCACGGATTACGGTTTGGCAAGCAGGTTGCGATTGTGTCACTGGTCATTGCGAGCCTGGCGTTGCTTCCGGAGTCCGTTATCACCTATATCAGCAAAGATATCTTGATGCTGGTATTGATGCTCTATGTGATGCAGGGTATAGCGATGGTTCACGCCATTGTTGGCATTAAAGGCCTGCACTGGGCGTGGCTGGTGGGTTTGTATCTGTTGGTGACTTTAGTCCCGCAACTGGTGGCGATAACAGGTTACATCGATACCTGGCTGGATTTCAGGAAGCGCGTGGCAAAACAGGGCTGATTACAGAAAAAAAAAGAATTTAATAACGAAGCTGATAAAGACAGCAATAGAGATTTTAACAACGTGTAGTTTGAATGATTTGACTGATGGAGTAATAACGATGAACATAATTTTACTGGAAAGAATCGCCAACCTCGGGAAACTGGGCGAGACGGTAAAGGTAAAAGCCGGTTTCGGACGCAATTACCTGATTCCGCAAGGCAAGGCTGTTCCCGCTACTGCTGAAAACGTCAAGAAATTTGAAGCGCGCCGCGCCGAGCTGGAAAAAGCCGCTGCGGAAAAACTGGATACGGCGCAAGCCCGTAAAGACGCGATCGGTAATTTGAGTATCACTATCGTGCAAAAAGCCGGCGACGAAGGAAAATTGTTTGGATCCGTTGGCACCAGCGACATCGCTCACGCCATTACAGATGCGGGTGTGCCGGTTGAGAAACGGGAAATTCGTTTACCCATGGGGCCGCTGCGTCAAATCGGTGAACACAAAGTTGAAGTGGAACTGCACAGCGATGTCATTGCGGAAGTAACGATAAATATAGTGCCTGAATAAACAATTTAATCCTGTTATCCGGGTCTTGCGCAGCGCAAAGCCACAGTACTGCGGCAATAAATACTGCACTCTAGTCAGTTTAATTACGTCATCAGTTAACGTGTATTGCGGCCTTGCGTTGCGATTTATACAATCGCGTTTACTTTGCAACCAGCATTGTGTCCTGAACGGTGTCATTCACCTTTACTGCTTATACTCGTTCGCTACTTCCGATATTGAAACACTAGGTATTACAGCCCCCTAGGTTTCCAAATTAAACTTCCGGTTAGATTGTGTGTCTATCATCGTATTCCACTTGGTTGACAGGAAATTTTTTAAAAAATTTTTTCAAACACAACACAAGCCAAATGAGTTTTGCTATGCTTTCCAGTGTTGCCGTCAAACGGTAGTAATGTTATCGGCACAGCCATCCTGCTAGATCATGTAAGCGGTTTTTAAAGTTTTATCGGTATTATTAGAACAACAAAAACGCTGTCAGCCTTGAATTAAATGACCGAACCAGCCATATCGTCTAAAACTGTGGATTTCACCGCGGAATCTCTCAAGGTTGCGCCCCAATCCATAGAAGCTGAGCAAGCCGTTTTGGGCGGGCTCATGCTGGACAACGAAGCGTGGGACAAGATTTCCGATATTGTTGTCGAAGATGATTTCTATCGCCGCGATCACCGCCTGATATTCCGCGCAATAGCGGCATTAGCTGACAAGGGCAGTCCATGCGATGTCGTTACGATGTCTGAGTGGCTCGAATCCAACAATCACCTTGAATCCGCCGGCGGTCTTGCCTATCTTGGCGCATTGGCGAAAAACACACCGAGCGCCGCGAACATATTAGCCTACGCAAAAATCGTCCGTGAACGTTCGGTATTGCGCCAGCTGATTCAGGTGAGCCAGAAAATCAGCACCAGTTGTTATGAAACCGAAGGCCGCAGCAGTGAAGAGTTGCTCGATAATGCGGAAAAACTGGTATTCAAAATCGCCGAGCAAGGCGCGCGCGGCCGCCGGGAATTTACCTCCATAAAAGAACTGCTGGTCAAGGCGGTCGATCGCATTGACGCGCTGTTTCAACAGGACAATCCTATTACGGGTGTGCCGACGGGCTTCACCGATTTCGACGCCATGACATCGGGCTTGCAGGCTGCAGATCTGGTGATCGTCGCCGGCCGTCCTTCCATGGGTAAAACCACTTTCGCCATGAACATCGCCGAATACGCAGCGGTGAAAAACAAAATACCTGTCGCTGTATTCAGCATGGAAATGCCGGGTGAACAGCTTGCCATGCGCATGCTGTCGTCACTGGGCCGTATTGATCAACACCGCGTGCGTACCGGCAAACTGGACGACGATGATTGGCCGAGATTAACCCACGCGGTAGGACAATTAGCGGAAGCACCCATGTTCATCGACGATACGCCCGCGTTGACACCGACGGAGTTGCGCTCGCGGGCGCGTCGTCTGATGCGCGAACATGGATTGGGCCTGCTGGTGATTGACTACTTGCAGTTGATGCAGGTCCGTGGCGGTTCGGAAAACCGCACCAGTGAAATTTCCGAAATCTCACGCTCGCTGAAAGCGCTGGCGAAAGAACTCAACGTCCCTATTATTGCGTTGTCGCAGTTGAACCGGAGCCTGGAACAGCGTCCCAACAAACGGCCGGTTATGTCCGATCTGCGCGAATCAGGCGCTATCGAGCAGGATGCGGATGTCATCACGTTTATTTACCGTGATGAAGTGTACAATGAAGATAGCCCCGATAAAGGCATTGCTGAAATCATTATCGGCAAACAGCGTAATGGACCTATCGGAACCGCGCGCCTGACATTTATCGGACAATATACGCGGTTTGAAAATTATATTGCCAGAAACATGTACGCTGATGAAGGATACGCATGAGCCGCGCAACCCAGGCGACGGTCAACCTTAAAGCCTTGCGCCACAATCTGGGCCGCGTGAAACAGCTGGCCCCCAAATCAAAAACAATTGCCGTCATCAAGGCGGATGGTTATGGTCATGGCATTGTGCGCGCCGCGAAAGCGCTCGAAGAAGCCGACAAGTTCGGCGTCGCCAGTCTCGATGAAGCGCTGGAATTGCGCAGCAACGGTATCCGCAAACCTATCGTATTACTGGAAGGCGTGTTCGAAGCGTCCGAGTTCAGCAAGGCCGGCCTGCAAAATGCCGAAATCGTAATTCATCATATATCCCAACTTGAAATGCTGGAAGACTACGCCCGTACGGCGTCCAGCGCAGCATCGCGCATGTCAGTGTGGCTGAAAATTGATACTGGCATGCACCGGCTGGGTTTTCCGCCCGACATCGTGCCCATCGTCTGGCAACGTTTGCAGGCCATCCCGCTGGTAAAGGAAATGAATGTCATGACCCATCTTGCCAATGCGGACGATCCAAAAGACATTGTCACCAAAATGCAACTGCAATTATTCGATAAAGTAACGCGTGGATTGCAGGCGCCGCGCTCCATTGCCAATTCAGGCGGCATCCTGGGTTGGCCGGAAACGCATGCCGATTATGTCCGTCCCGGCATCATGCTGTACGGTGTGACGCCTTTTAATTCCGGCGCCGGGTTGGATCACGATTTGCAGCCGGTTATGACACTATCCAGCGCGCTGATTGCGATAAATTATCAGAAAAAAAATTCCGCTATTGGCTACGGTGGCGAATGGGTGTGCCCTGAAGATATGCTGGTGGGCGTCGTAGCCATCGGTTACGGTGATGGCTATCCGCGTCACGCCAAAAGCGGCACACCGGTGCTGGTAAATGGCAAACGCGCCAGGCTCATTGGCCGCGTTTCCATGGACATGATTTGCGTGGATCTGCGCGAACAGCCCGATGCCAAAGCCGGTGATCCGGTGATAGTGTGGGGTGATGGACTGCCTGTCGAGGAAGTGGCGCGCTGCGCGGACACAATTGGCTATGAATTGTTGTGCCATGTTACCCAGCGTGTGAAGTTTGTTGAAAAGAATTAACCGTCGAAAAGAACCAATAAGAGTATTTCTCCCTCAAAGAGGGTGACTTAAAAAGTCATCGCCTTAACTTTATCCTGAAAAATTTCACTAAGGGAGATTTAAATCATCGTGGCCAAACGCAAAACCGCCTATGTATGCAACGACTGCGGCGCCGACTATGGCAAATGGCAAGGGCAATGCGACAATTGCGGAGCCTGGAACACGCTCAGTGAAATTGTCGTTGCCACCAAAAAGCAAACCACATTGCAACCACGTTTCGATGGATACGCCGGCGCGCGTTCCAGAATACACTCACTCAATGAAGTCGCACTGGAACAATCACCGCGAATTGTATCGGGGACGGCCGAACTTGACCGCGTATTAGGCGGCGGTTTTGTGGAAGGCTCAACCATATTGGTTGGCGGTCATCCCGGCGCCGGTAAGAGCACCCTGCTCTTACAGGTATTGTGTCATCTTTCCAGGCACATGAGCGCCTTGTATGTCACCGGAGAGGAATCCCTGCAGCAGATTGCCTTGCGTGCTCATCGTTTGGGCCTGACTGCCACCGATTTGAAAATGCTGGCTGAAACCGATGTTATGGCCATCAGCGCGGCAACCACTGAACTCAAACCCAAAATATTGCTGATTGATTCCATTCAGGTGATGTATCTCAATGATGTGCAATCCGCGCCGGGAGGCGTGGCGCAGGTGCGCGAATGTGCCGCTTACCTGACTCGTTTTGCCAAACAAACCGGAACCATCCTGATCCTTATCGGTCATGTCACCAAGGATGGAACATTGGCCGGACCCAAAGTCCTGGAACATATGATCGACTGTTCCGTAATGCTGGAAGGTTCTGATGACAGCCGTTTCCGCACTCTGCGCAGCACCAAAAACCGTTTTGGTCCGGTAAATGAATTAGGCGTGTTCGCCATGACCGACAAAGGGCTCAAGGAAGTCAAAAATCCCTCTGCGATTTTTTTAAGCCGTGGCGAAGAACCGGTGCCGGGCAGCGTGGTGCTGGTGTTGTGGGAAGGCACCCGGCCATTACTCATCGAAGTGCAGGCGCTGGTCGACCAGAGTTCGCTGAATAATCCGCGCCGCCTGGCGGTGGGTCTGGAGGGCAACCGGTTGGCCATGTTACTGGCTGTGTTGCACCGTCACGGCGGCATTCACCTGGGCGATCAGGATGTATTTGTCAACGCCGTCGGCGGTGTAAAAGTGGCCGAAACCAGCGCCGACCTGGCGCTGATTCTTTCCATCGTCTCCAGCTTCAAAAACAAACCACTGCCGCAAGACCTCGTGGTCTTTGGCGAAGTCGGACTATCCGGCGAGATTCGTCCCGTACCCAGCGGCCAGGAACGCATCGCCGAAGCCGCCAAACACGGTTTTCGTAAAGCCATTGTTCCCCTGGCCAACAAACCAAAGCACCCAATTGACGGCATCGAAGTCATTGGCATGAAACAAATTCGGGACGTGCTGAACTACATTTAAGAATTTTGTTGAGCTGCGGATTGCGCCAGAGTATAGGATGATCTGAATCAAGATATATATTCTGAATAAAAGCTAAAATTTTTCTAATTTGCTAAATTCAGGAAATAACCGCCTTGCCTGTTTTATATTCGCATATCGGCGGCAGTAAATTTATAAAGATCCACCCGTATAACGCGTAAATGAACAGGAGGATGTCGCCGTGGCAGCAGTGGAAAAGTGTCCCATCGCAAAAATGCAAACACTTGTTGTCGCTTCCGATGGATCGGAATATAGCGAAGGCGCGGTGCGTGAAGCGATCCGGTGGTCACAGCAATACGGCAGCAAGCTCTGCGTGGTGTGCACCGCCCAGGTGACGCTTGGCCAGCTTCAGTACGCAGCGGAAGTTGTTTCAGAGATAGACAAGGCTGCCCGTCAGACGTGTGAAGCAGTCAAATCACGTGCGCAAGCCGCGGGTGTCAAATGCGAATCGATTGTTCATGAAGGCGAAGAGCCATACGAGCATATCGTCAGCGAAGCGCAAAAACAGAAAGCGGATGCGATTGTTATCGGCCGGCGGGGACGCCGGGGATTAATGAAACTGTTGATGGGCAGTGTTACACACCTGGTTATCGGTCATGCGCCGTGCAATGTATTTGTGGTGCCGCGCCCGGGAAATTTGACAGCGAAGCGTTTACTGGTTGCCACCGACGGTTCCGGATACAGTGAAAAAGCGGCAATGCAGGCAATCAGTCTTGCCAGGCGCACCAAGGGTTCCATTATTGCATGCAGTGTTGTGCATGGTGGAATTGACGCTGACATGGCAAAAGAAAACGTTGCCTGGATTAACAATATAGCCAGCTCCGAAGGCGTTGGTGTGGAGGCAGTAATATGTTACGGCACTGCGTATCTGGAAATCATTGATGCGGCAAAAGCGCATGATGCCGATTTGATTGTTGTTGGTTCGCATGGCCGGACCGGTATAACTAGTTTGTTGATGGGCTCGATCTCTGAACGCGTGGTTGGGATGAGCGACCGGACGGTAATGGTTGTCCGCTAGATGTTGTCCATTCAACCGCATTCAATCAAAAATTACCGCTGGATCACTTGGAGAATCCCGTTTTAACGGATTCCGGCTCGTGAACGCTGAGTTTGCGGCAACAGGAAATCCATCCTTGATCGTGATAACCCTTGGATACTTAACTTATTGATAGGAAAAGGCAATAAATTTTACTGATGGTAAAAGATTGATTTTTTCGTTTTCTGAGTGTTCTTATATTCAGTCCTTTCCCGATGTCCGGCTGACCTAATATCTCCAAATTTATAAAGGTTTATATCCGACGGACGATGAGAATAAAGTGGAATCTTATTGGTTGGAAATCCCGCCGCTTAAACACACGAATTTCCAAGGTTTCTTGCTACTAATTTGGCCGCAGCCGATACGAATTTAGGTAACATCTTCTACTGAATATGCTTCAGGTTCCGCTGACCTTATTTGTTATTTTTACCGGTTTTTTGACCATGGGTTTTTTTGCGGCCGGAATGGTTATTTACCGGCAACATATCCTTTTGCGGAAGAATGAACTTCTGATCGCCAATGCTGAAGCAGAGTGGACGCAAGCCATGGATTCGCTGGATTATCCCATGTATCTGGTCAACCTGGACGACAATCTGGTCAGGGCCAACAAGGCTTTTTACCGGCAAATTGGCAAACCCGCCGAAGATTGTGTAGGCACGGATGTCAGAAAACTGATCCATCTTAAAGGTGAAGATCAGCCCTGCCCGGGTTGTTTGGCGCGCCTGGAACGCCGCGACGCCTTTTTTACCAAGGAGGCCGATGACCCGCATAATGCTTTGGGAAAACCCATTGAAGTGACGATTAAAGTCGTTCGTGCGGAAAACAATGAACCCATTGGTATTGTGCAGAGTATTCGGGATGTATCCCACCTGAAAGAAACTGAAAACGCGTTGCGTAAAAGCCAGGCTTTACTCAAGGAAGCGCAACACATCGGCCATATGGGTAACTGGGAATGGGATATAAAAACGAACGCACTGAAATGGTCTGATGAAACCTATCAAATATTTGGTATCGACAAGAAAACCGCAAATACAACTTACGAACAGTTTATCGATAGAATTCATCCCGATGACCGGCGTGCCGTGAATCAGGCAATATCAAAAGCCATTAATAACAAAGAGCCATATCAGACCGAACACCGGACCCTGCTGCCAAATGGCGACGAACGGATCATCAGCGAGCGCGGCCGCGTGTTTTATAACGACAATGGTGATCCGGTGAGGTTGGTCGGTGTTTGTCAGGACATCACGGATTTCCGTCATGCTGAGGCGTTGCTGAAAGTGCATAAAGAAAACCTGGAAGAGCTGATAAGGCAACGGACCCTGGAACTTGCCAACGCAAGGGATGATGCGCAACAGGCCAACCGGGCGAAAAGCGCATTTCTGGCAACCATGAGCCATGAACTTCGCACACCCTTAAACGCCATTATTGGCTACAGCGAAATCCTTTTGGAGGACGCGCAGAATATCGAACAGGTGGATCAAAATGAACTATGCTATGACCTGGAAAAAATCAGGCAATCCGGCAAATATCTGCTGACATTGGTAAGCGATATCCTGGACTTGTCAAAAATTGAGGCGGACAAACTGGAATTGCACATAACAACAATAAATGTCCCGCAATTTATTGATGACCTTACCGCTATTGTTGAGCCCGGCATCTGGAAAAACAATAATGAGTTTATTGTGCAGATGACAACTGGTATCGGAGAAATACAAGGCGATATCTTGCGCATAAGGCAAATGCTCATAAATCTATTGTGCAATGCGGGAAAATTCACCTGTAATGGTGTAGTTACTCTTAATATTGCGCATGATATTGATGGCAACCAGAATTCGGAATGGATAGAGTTCACGGTTGCAGATACGGGTATCGGAATTCCCGGCCAGGACGTTGATCGTTTATTCAAACCTTTTTCGCAATCAAGGTCCACCGTGGTCGCCGGCAATGAAGGCGCGGGACTGGGACTGGCTATCACTAAACGCTTGTGTGACATGATGGGCGGCACTATAGCTGTCAACAGTACGCAAGGCGAAGGTACGGCATTTGTTGTGCGAATACCTGCTGAATTTGAACATCGTCATGATTCCGGAGTTACCCCGGGCACGGCAAAAAATGTTGCCTGATTTCCCGGAGATACGCCTTTCAGTCAATCACGGAAATAACCAATCCATTTCTTAAAATGAATTGTTCTGATTTGCCTGTTAAGATTACGGCTGAGCGGACTTTGTTGCCTCCGAAAGCTGTTGATGAACAGGGCAAAAAAGGATTAAATAAATCCCGCCGCTTTATTTACAGCTCATAAGGATCTTTCATGTTAAAAAAAATTATCATTATTTTTGCCGTAGTGGCGATTGCGGCAACCATTGCTTATCAAATGGGCTGGCTTTCTTATAAAGGCGAAGACGTCTACGAAAAAACCAAAGAAGCTATTGTGGAAAAAGGTGAAAAGGCCATCGATAAAGGTAAAGATGCGCTGGATTGACAAGAAATTTACCCGGCTTGCCTATTAATACTCAAGGGGAAAGATGGACTAACTAAAATCAGATTTCATGCGTGGCGTCCTTGCTTTCAGCCTGTAAAGTCATAATCCCTCGTCAATCCTGGTAATCAGCCAATTTATAATTTCTGTTTTTGACCCATTCAAGCATTTTATAAGCATTTGGATTTGTTATTGACACAGATTAAGGTCTTAACGCTGGTCAATTTGCTATTTATGTATGTTAAAGAACTCGCATTTACTTTAATGCATTCGATTTAACAACGAGAATTTTCTTTGATCTGCAGGGCCACGCAAAGAGGAGGGGTAATTATGGCTATTGCAATAACATTGAAGGAGTATCTTCACGAGCTTGGTATTAAATATGATGTGTTAGGGCATGTCCCAACGGAGACCAGCATGGAAACCGCACAGGCCGCCCATATTCCGGGCGACAAGCTGGTTAAAAGCGTTTTGCTGAAAGATGAGAAGGACTATGTATTGGCGGTTGTGCCGTCGACCTATCATGTCCAGTTGAGTGATCTTGCGTCCAGGTTCCGCCGCCGCCTGCAACTCGTTCCCGAAGCGGAGATAGCCAGTATATTTACCGATTGTGAAATTGGCGCGATACCTCCCATTGGTCCTGCCTATGCAATTGACATGGTTGTCGATAACAAATTGCTCGACTGTGAAGATTTATATATCGAGGCAGGTGATCATAAAAATCTGGTGCATTTAAGGAGCGATGACTTCAGGCGATTGATCAGCAATTCAAAACGGGGTGATTTTACCAGGCATGTTTGATGGTAATGGTTGAAAACATACTCATCAAGTGTTGATCCAGTCCTTGTGAAGGCGGAGATCAGAGCCCACTTAATGCGCTTGATTCGTGGCACATGCGCCGGGCTCTGAACGCTCCCGTTCTGTCCAAATGGTGTTGTCAGAGGGCAGTATCCGTCTTCTACGGAGCACGTTTACGTTCTTGTCTCTTTTATCAGTTATTCCCCCAGGCTGTTGCAGACGGCAACCGCTTCGCCAATGCCATGAATTTATCCACGTGAATTAGTACGTGTTCAGGTGAATTTGTCCCGCAGCTCCAGTAGCGGTAATTTAGCTATATTATTGGTTTATTTCCGCTACCGGTTTTACAATGGATCATTCCATGATAAACACTATTGATTCTCCCTATATTCATGCCGCCACGTCAGATAATTTCAAATTAATGGTATTGGACAATTCCAAGGCCGGACCGGTGCTTGTAAATTTCTGGTCAAGAAAAGCCGGACCCAGCCTGAGGCAATATCCTGTCCTGGACAAAATTATTCATCACTACAATAGACGTTTACTGCTGGTAAATATCGACACGGAAAATGAGTTTATAGTCACCAGGGAATATGGAATCACGAGCGTTCCCGTCCTGAAGTTGTTCCGGGACGGGCAGGTGGTTAAAAGCTGGCACGGCTATCAATCGGAAGACGATCTGCGTAAACTGCTGGACCTTTATGTGACAAGGGATTCTGACCAGGTGCTGGCGAACGCGATCCGGCATTATGCGCAAGGCGAGCAATCGGAAGCGTATCTGATGATTACCAACGCCATCATGGAAGATCCGGTTAATCCCCGGTTGCCATTGGCGCTTTGTAAATTGCTGAAGCACGAAAAGCGTTACGAAGAGGCGTTAACGTTGATCAATTCTCTGCCTGTGGACCTGCGCGGTAATCCGGAAATTGCGCAGCAAAAGGCGATTTTGGAATTTTTTGTGGAAGCGGATCTGACACAAAATATTGATGCCCTCATTAAGCGTGTTGCAAATGTTCCGGCTGATCTCAAGGCGAAACAGCAACTGGCGGTCCACTATGTTATACAGCAACAATATGAGCCGGCATTACAGCAGCTTGCAGACATCATGGAAAGTGACCCGGCCTATAACGATAACTATGCCAGGAAAGCCATGCTGAAACTTTTCGACATACTGGGTGCTGAAAACGCGCTGGTAACACAATACCGGCCGCTATTGAAACGCTATACCTACAGCTCGTGAAAAGGATGGAATTTCAGCCCATGTATTTTTCGATTCTTTAAGGTTAAATAATATTCAATTTATATAGCAGCTGTCATTAGCGGGAATGTCCCCATGAGCAAATTTATAAAATTATTGCTTGCATGCGTAATTTGTATTGGCATCATAACGGGTGTGGTGTTACTCGTTCAGGGCTGGTAATGGATTACTGTTGTAAATCAATTTCCCGTGAAACGAAAGGTGTTATATTAAAAACAATTTGAAGTCCATAACGTGATAATACGGAATAAGGCAATCGCAATAAATTAAACAATCAGATAAAAAACGTAACGAGGAGATTGCAGACGATGAAAAATAACATGGGTACTATTGACCGGATTATCCGGTTAATTGTGGTGGCGGTCATTGCCGCCTTGTATGTTACCGGGCAAATCAGCGGCACCCTGGCCATTGTACTGGGTGTGGTTGCGGCGGCATTTCTGGTGACAAGTCTTATCGGATGGTGCCCAACTTACGCCATTTTGAAACTTTCCACGAAGAAAGGATAAAAGGATAATAGTTGCAGGATATTGTCACAATTGACGGCAATAACGGCGGGTAATTTCCATTGGCTTTAAACAATTGACATAAACAATCGGTATAAACAATCAAATCATGTTCGGTGGCGGTTTTGAAGTGCTGACTCCACTAATAATTGACTTCACTAACTAAATAATTATTGGCCATTTTCCTGTCAATTACCGTGTGATCAGTCAGCCACTTCAAAACAATTAAACAGTTCGCCCTGGTTCAGATGTTTTTTTTCAGACAGTGCAGGCCATATCCTGACCGCAACACATGGGCGACTTCACCTTGCCGTGTCCGTCCGGGCATTCGGAGACATGCACGGTTTTACCATCGTTAGTAGTGATAGTGCTGTGCCGCAGTTCCTTGCCACATTTGCCGCACGTCATGGTGCCGATGCTCATGCCGCATTTTTTGCACGTGTATACTGCCATTCGCATTCTCCTGTATGAATTATAAATCGTGGTGGTAACTGGTGACTGGAGCCGATTATAAAAAAATTATGATTGTCACTCCACTGAATTTAGGCCAAATAGATTCAATTGGCAAAAAGAATTTACGACTACAACAGCGGTATGCGGTAAACGATACAGGATTTGCCTTTCGTTCCGGGAGTTACTATATAACATAGTACGTTAACATCGGGCGTTGTTACATTTTTTTAACACTAGTGTTGATGAGGTAATTGTTATGTTACGAAAGAACCAGCCGGCGCCGGCATTTTCCGCGGTAAATCAGGACAACCAGCCGGTAAAATTAGCAGACTTTAAAAATCGCAAGCATGTCATTCTGTATTTTTATCCGAGGGACGACACCCCTGGCTGTACCATCGAAGCCAATCAGTTTACCGGGCTGTTGAAAGAATTTTCAGAGCTGGATACCGTGGTGCTTGGAGTCAGCAAGGATTCCTGTCAGAGCCATCAGGCTTTTATTGACAAATACGCGCTGAAGGTTGATTTGCTGGCGGATACCAGCGGCGAACTCTGCGAGCGTTATGGTGTTTGGCAGGAAAAAGAGAAAGATGGCGTGAAGAAAAAGGGCATTGTCCGGTCAACCTTTCTGATCAATAAAGACGGGATGCTGGAAGAAGCGTTATACGGAGTCACCGCCGATGGGCACGCGCAGCAAATGCTGGAAAAAGTCAGGCAACTATAAAGGGAAAAACGGCGCTCCTAATCGTTATAAATCCGGTTTTTATCTCAACTTGGAATGATCATCATCAATAAATATTTTCTGGTTTGCATCAATCATTGAGACACCGGTTTTAACCGGAAGCGAAGTTTTTATGTGCACAGGACAGTCAAGGACAAAACACTTGTGCCAGTTATAAAATGCAGTGCAAAATCCTGATTGGCGGTAGTGATATTGCATTCAACTCAACGGCAAATTACAAAGGATACATGCATGAGCGATCACGTATACAAAGTTATCGAACTGGCGGGTTCATCCGCCAAGAGCACGGATGAAGCTATCCGCAACGCCATTGAGCGGGCATCACAAACCTTGAAACATCTGGATTGGTTCGAGGTGGTGGAAACGCGGGGCCATATTGACGGCGGAAAAGTTGCGCATTACCAGGTGGTGTTAAAAGTGGGGTTTCGTCTGGAAGATGGCAAGTAGAGTGCAGAGACGCTCAATCAACAACCGGTGTGTCCTTGTGAGTGAGGTATAGCAACGCCGGATTATTTATTGCATTTACCAGGGCGCTGCGGCATGTTGCTTGTACCGATTATCGGTGCCCATTCACCGATAAACGAAAGCAAACCATAAAGTCCATCGGCGAGTGTTGCGTATAAGCGGGAATCAGCGCGCGTACGCCAATAAGAGCTGCTGGAATTGAGCGGGAGGTAATATGCTTTTCAGGCAACTGCTGGAACCTGATTCCTGTACCTATACTTATCTGCTTGGTTGCCAGGAAACAGGTGCAACCGTGCTGATAGATCCCGTACTGGATACGGTTGAACGCGATCTTAAACTACTGCAACAATTGGGATTGAAACTGACCTATACACTGGATACCCACGTCCATGCAGATCATTTGACGGGCGCCGCCCGCTTAAAGTCACTGACCGGAAGCCGCATTGCGTTTCCGGCAATGGATAAGTTGCATTGCGCGGATGCCGGCATAGAAGAAGGCCGGATTTTCCGGGTGGGCAACATTGATATTCATCCTTTGTTTACTCCCGGTCATACCAGTCATCACCATGCCTATCTTGTTGACAACGGCACGCATCAGATGCTGTTTAGCGGAGACGCTCTGTTGATCGAGGCGTGCGGCCGCAACTGATTTTCAATCCGGCGACGCAGCGGCACTCTACAGGAGCATCCACGGGAAATTCTTCACCTTGCCGGATGACACTCTGGTCTATCCATGTCACGACTACGACGGGCGTTTTGTCACAACCATCGCGCAGGAGAAGCTGCGTAATCCTCGGCTGGGGCAGAACATATCAATGGCGGAGTTTGTGGCAATTATGAACTCCATGAATCTGCCATATCCGCGCAAAATTGATTTTGCGGTGCCGGGCAATGAGCAGTGTGGTATTTGCCCGGATAACGTCCCGGAAAAATACCGCACCCCCTGCGAGAAATACGATCAGGGATAACCGGAGCGCTCTTCACCGGCAGGGCTTGATCATTGTCAACGCACAATCAGGCATTGACTGGTGAATTTAAAAATAACGATTGGTTTTTATAACAGGTGCATGCCGATGAAACTCAATCTTACCGTCAATGGCGAATCTGTCGCAGTGGATGTGGAAGCAGACACGCCGTTGTTATGGGTGTTGCGGGATAACCTCCATTTGAATGGCACAAAGTACAGTTGTGGCGCGGGAATTTGCGGCGCCTGTATGGTGCATATTGACGGCGAACTGAGTGTGTCCCGCCAGATTCCGGTCTCTAGCCTTGCTGGCAAGGCTATTACCACGATTGAAGGCGTGGTAAAAAATCCGCACCCTGTTATTGATGCGTTTATTGCCGAGCAAGTGACGCAATGTGGTTATTGCCAGCCCGGCATGATTATGTCAATTATCAGTCTGTTGCGGAAAAATCCCGAGCCCAGCGACGCGGATATTGATCAGGCTCTGGCGCGCAATCTTTGCCGTTGCGGCGCCTATCAACGGGTGCGGCGCGCGGTGCATGCTGCCGTAATGGTGCTCGAGGGCAACGCCCTTCTCACCGGCGATTGTTGATTAACCATGCTTACATATAAAATCAGCCGCCGCGATTTTATCAAGACCAGCCTGGGAGCGGGAACTGCTTTTGCAATCAGTTTCACGCTGCCGGGGTGCAATCTGCAACCGGCGGACCCCGGGACGCGCATTGCCAATGATGTATTCAAGCCAAATGCCTGGATAAGAATCGCCATGGACAATTCCATTACGGTGGTGGTGCCGGAATCGGAAATGGGCCAGGGTGTGTTGACATCACTGCCCATGCTTGTTGCCGAGGAACTGGATGCCGATTGGCAATTGGTTGGTTATGAGCAGGCGCCGCTTGATCCGGCGTTTGGTATTCAGAGTACCGGCGGCAGCACCAGTATACGGCATGCCTGGAAAAACGCGCGGCAGGCCAGCGCTGCCGCGCGAAAGATGCTTGTTACTGCGGCGGCGCAGCAATGGAAAGTGAGCGAATCAGAGTGCAGGACGCAAAACAGTACGGTGATTCATATCCAAAGCGGGAAGCAGTTAAAGTACGGTGAACTGGTGCATGCCGCGGCTGCATTACCGTTGCCCGAATCCGTTACGCTCAAGCAGCCGGGCGAATTTCGCATTATAGGCAAACCGGTAGCGCGGCTTGATGCTGCAATCAAAGTCAAGGGCGAGGCGCTGTTCGGTCTTGATGTTGTATTGCCCGGAATGCTGATCGCAACGATAGCGCATTGCCCGGTATTCGGCGGCAAATTGGCCCGGTATGATGATGCAATAACCAAAAACCTTCCCGGGGTTAAACATGTGCTGGTCATTGACAGCGGGGCAGTTGTTATTGCCACTCATTACTGGGCGGCAAAGCAAGGTCTGGACGCGCTGGATATTGAATGGGCATTGGGAGATAACGGTAAAATCAACAATCACAGCATCAGCGCGCAGCTTGAAAATAGTCTGAACGGCCCTGCGGAAATTATTGACGAACGCGGCGATTCCAGCGCCATGAAAAATTCCGGGCGGCGGCATATCGAAGCCAGCTATGAAGTCCCGTTTCAGGCGCACGCCACCATGGAGCCCATGAATTGCACGGCGGATGTGCGAGAAAATAAATGCGAAATCTGGGCGCCTACTCAATCGCCCTCGGAAGCTCAGAAGACAGCGGCGGAATTGTTGCCGGGCTTGGCCATGGAAAATATTCTTGTACACACCACGTTTTTGGGCGGTGGTTTTGGGCGGCGCCTGAATCAGGATTTCGTCGCCGAAGCAGTGCAGATTTCCCGCGCGGTAAAAACGCCGGTAAAACTCATTTGGCCGCGCAGCGAGGATATGCAGCATGATCACTACCGGCCGGTCACGCGCCATCGGCTTATTGCCGCCATAGATCCTGCCAGAGCATCCGTCGCCTGGCATCACCGGATCGCCGGCTCAGTCAAACAGCGCAGCGCCGGAGGGGCGGAGGCTGTGGCCTATGCTTTCGACTACCGGCTTATCGACTTCGTTGATACACCGACGCATGTTCCCACAGGCGCCTGGCGGTCGGTCGGACATTCACAAAATGCCTTTGTGATCGAATCCTTTATCGATGAACTTGCTTACGCCATGCAGCAGGACCCTTACCGCTTTCGTCTTGGATTGCTAAAAGACAAACCAAGACACAAAGCCGTGTTACAGCTGGCCGCGGAAAAAGCCGGCTGGGGCAATCCGCTGCCTGATGGCCGGTTCCGCGGTATCGCGTTGCATGCATCCTTTGACAGTTATGTGGCGCAAGTCGCCGATGTATCAATTAACAAAGATCAGAGCGTCAGGGTGCATCGTGTGGTTTGCGCCATTGACTGCGGTATTGTGATTAATCCGGACACCGTTGCCGCGCAAATGGAAAGCGGCATCGTATTTGGTTTGACTGCAACGTTAAAAGGTAAAATAGACATCAACGCGGGCGCCGTGGCGCAAAGCAATTTTCACGACTTTCCGCTGTTAACGATCGGTGAAATGCCTGACGTGGAAACGTATATCGTGCCCAGCACCGGGTCACCCGGGGGTGTTGGCGAACCCGGCGTGCCACCCATTGCGCCGGCTGTCGCCAATGCGGTGTTTGCCGCCACCGGCAAACGTGTACGGACATTGCCCATTAATTGGACCGTCTAACAATAGTCATGACTTTGATCAAGTTTATAAACAAAAAGTTAATCCTGGTGATGGATCGCTATGCTAATTTTGTAATTCGATTTAGTTGTTTGTGACTTGGATCAACACATTCCGTCAGAGTTATATTAAGATTTTACAATATTTAACCAATGGAGGGCTTGACAATGCCACTTACAGCAAAAACTTTATCCGTCTCCTTTTGCATGTTTCTGTTAACGGCTTTTATTACCGGTGCCGCATGGGCTGAAATGCACACCGGCGGAACCATGCATGACAAGCAAACCGAATCACAAATGATGAGCACCCAACAGACCACTCAGCAAATGATGAATCAAACCATGTCGCAAAAATCCATGCAGAACATGATGCAAACGATGGAGCAAATGCGTAAAGACATGTCGCAAATGTCGCAGCTGATGGAAAAACATCAAATGATGAACCAGCTGCAGCTTTCAGAAGCTGCAAAGATGATGGAGCATCTGTCTACCAGCATGCATGAGATGTCCAGAAAAATGAACGAAGGGCAGTACGATGAACAAACCCATGCCATGATGAAGCAGCGGCATGCGGAAATGAATCAAATGATGGTGAAATTTCAACAGCAGCTGGAAGCCAAATAAAAGCGGTTATTTTTACCCAGCATTGAGTTTGCAGCGAACATCGTCGGCGAAGCGGTTTCACCACTAACAGTTTTCCAAGTTGCTCCGCCGGTCCATGGGGGCGCGGCAATTCCTATGATAAATCCAAATCGTTTTCCCATCATTCTCCTGCTGTTCATGGCCATTGTTCCTGATGCGGCCGCGCGAAGCTATCTTGATGTGGGAGCAGGACGGGTCAGTGGCGATTTTGATACGGGGATTACGTCGGAACTTGATTTGATTAGGGTGGAGTATGGTTACTTTGGCTCCCAATATTTTTTTAGTGCGGCCACCTCTTATCTCAATCTGGATACTGACGGACTGGAGCAACAAAGTGGTATGGGCGACGTCGTTCTTGAGGCGGGATCTATTTACCGGCCGCAGGACAGCAGTCTGAGATTGTTCCCTTCCTTGTCAGTGAAATTACCCACTGCTGACAAAGATGAAGGTTTGGGTAGTGGTGAAATGGATATTGGCGCATTTCTGGATGCGCACAAAAACTGTGGCGGTATAGTTTGCACGGCGGGCCTGGGTTACATTTTTATCGGTGAACCCGCGGGGACTGATTTCAACAATGTATTGCGATTAAGTATCGGTGGTTTCAAAGCGTTCCAGCAAGCTGGACTCAGCGCCTATCTGCAATATGATTCAGCCATGCTGGACGGGGCGACTGATCCAGTGAAACTGGGCGTGGACTGGTTTTATCTGCTGAATCTGAAATACGCGGTTTATATTAACAGCGCAGCGGGATTGAATAGCGCCGCGCCGGATTACGGCATCCGCGCCGGTATTGTCATATGGTTCTAAGAAAGAGGTCTGGTCAGAATGGCGCTTACTTAAGAAATCAAACAAGTTAAATCTTTTTTACCAGCACTAGCTGCCAGGCGCAATGAAAAAATACGCTGTAAATACGTCCTTGTAGCTCGATGGCGGCATCCCTCGGTAACTGCTCCTGTGTTACTCTCGACTTCTCGTTCCAGACGAAGTCTACCTCGCACATCCATGTGCTCTTACCTCCTGCATCCATGCAGTCGTGCCGCCAACGATTTTTTCATTGTGCCTGGCAACTGGTGCTTGAAGCAGTATCCGGTTTTGAGAATATTTGGATACCGGACGGATAAAGTAAGTGCCATTCAGGTCTGGTCAGTTTAAGGTTTCAGTATTATTATTTTATATGATACTCAATAAAGAATCAGGAATACCCATGCGGTATTTAATATTAATTGCTTTGTTATTTGCGGATATTGCGTTTGCGGATCCGCCGGATAATTATCCGTTCCTCAGTTTTGACAGCGGATTGCAACAGGCGCAGCAGGAAAAGAAACACATTTTTGTTTATTTCGGGCGATATGGTTGCGGGTTTTGCGCCAAGACCAATATCGAAAGCTTCTCGGACCCGGAATTGAAAAAACGCTATGTCAAAAACTACATACTGGTCTATGCCGATGCTGAAAGCGGCAATCGTTTGACATTGCCTTCCGGCGAGCGTCTCACGGAAGCCGAACTGGGCGCGCAATTAAACGTATTCGCAACGCCGGTTTTTCTGTATCTTGACATGAATGGTGAAGTGTTGTTTCGCGCGCCGGGATTCAAGACAGTAGAAGAATTCGTGGAATTTGACCGGTACATTCAGGAAGGGCACTATAAAACAAAATCAATCAATGAGTTTTTATCGAAACGATGAAGCGGTTTTTACTGGTTTTGTTCTTGTGGTGCAGTCATGTCAACGCTCAGTCAGAACCGCTGCGTTTCGAACCGCCTCTTACTATCACCACCGCAGCAAACGGAGTATTTATTCATCTGGATGCAAGCGGCCGGCGTTCCATCGCGGTTTCGGGTAACGTGGTTGGCGTTGTCTGGGAAGACAACCGAAGCGGTAAACCCGGCATATACATTGCCTATTATTTGCCGGACAAAAGCGGTTTTACTCAACCCGAAAAAATCAGCCTGCAGTCTTCCGCTTATGAGCCGGTCATTATGGCTTTGGATGAACAGCGGTTTCTGGCCGCCTGGGAGGAGGACGAACATGTCTGGTTGCGTGTGCTGAGTCCGTCAAAAAAAGGTGACGTTGTCAGTATTGGTCAGGCGCCGGCAAAACAAATCAGTGTTGCGGCCGATAACCGCGGCAACACGGGTGCGGTGTGGTCCGGAGGACCGCCGCGCAATGAGCACATATACTATAGCGATCTGAAAGCAAATGCTTACACCGTGCTGGTTTCACCGCCGCAATTGGTCGACACGAGTAATGACAAGGACGTGCAATCATACCCAGTGCTTGCTTTTTCAGAGCCGGGCAAAATTGTGGCCTGGGAGGACCGCCGGCATGGTCATACCCGTATCTTTTCGGCATTTGCGCCAAAAGGCCAGCCGTTTCAGCGTTATCAACCGTTGAATGAATTTGACGCGTCTCCGAATCCCGAATTAGGCAAAGGTTCGGGCGCTATGCGGCCGGTGCTGGCAAGCAATAATAGCCAGCTCGCCGTCGCTGCCTGGATGGATAAACGCAACTGGCAAAGCGGCTATGACGTCTTTGCCGCGGTGAGTGAAAATGGCGGCGCAGGTTTTGGCGGGAATGAACAGGTGCAGGATATGTTCGGGGAAAATGTGCCGCAATGGCATGCGGCGGCCGCGCTGCATGGGAAAGACGGAATCGCTGCAGTAGCCTGGGATGACACGCGCAACGAGAACTCCGATGTGTTTTACAGTCTGCGCACGCAAGGTAAATGGAGTGATGATTACGAATTGACAGGCGCAACCGGACCAGGACATCAGTCACATCCTTCGATTGTATTTGACGGACAAGGGCGATTGCACGTGGTGTGGCTGGACAATGCGGGTGGCCATATCAGTCTACGGTACGCGCGTTCTCTACGATAATCAACGGTAATATTTGCACCGGTGGAACATCTATCACAACAGATAAAAGCACTGGAAGAAACACTGCTGCGGCGTCACACCCGCTTGGACCGAAAGATGCTGCAGAATTTGTTGCATGATGACTTCGAGGAAGTGGGTGCATCCGGCAATATCGTTACGAAGGCTGATGCTATTGAGTGGTTACTGCGGGAAGATGATAATACGCAATGGTCGTTGTCCGGTTTCAGGATTCGTCAGCTATCCAATGAACTGGTACTTGCCAATTATTGCGCGGAAAAAATGAATTCCGCAAACGGTATAATCAAACGCTCCATGCGAAGCTCGCTCTGGAAAAAAACCGCTGCGGGTTGGGCCATGCTGTTTCATCAGGGGACGAGCCTTGAACTGGCTGATAGTTAACCGCTGACAGGTTACAGTGACACGGGTGATAACTTTCTTAATAGGGTCCGATATAATACCGGTTAGTTTGGCGCTTACTTTTTTAATAATTATAAATTCCAGAATATTGTCAGGAGTCTAATGAGTAATTCCATTCAGGATATCCCCCTCATCCATCTGTCGATTGCGTTTATTCCCACGGTTTTTGTACTGGCCATTTTATATAAATGGCAGATGAGTTATGGTAATGCGATTTACGCCATGCTGCGGATGCTCATACAGTTGCTGATCATTGGTTATCTGCTGGTTTTTATTTTCAATACCGAGAGTTCCTGGATAGTTCTGGGTGTGCTGCTCATTATGGTGGTAGCCTCAAGCTGGATAGCGCTTGGAGTAACGAAAAAGTATCAGGGTAAATTATTCACGTACGCGTTGCTCGCCATTGCCGTTGGCGGCGGATTTAACCTGATCGTTGTCACCCAGGCCGTGCTGGTGCTGGAACCTTGGTATGCCCCGCGCTATATGATTCCATTGGCCGGGATGATTTTTGCCAACGCGATGAATACGGTGAGCCTTGCCGTCGAACGCCTGGAGGCGGAATTAAGCAAAGGATTGAAGTATGAGAAAGCGCGTTCAGTTGCGTTTCAGGCCGCCATGATTCCCACTATTAATTCTTTATTTGCTGTTGGACTAGTATCTTTGCCGGGCATGATGACAGGGCAAATACTATCGGGGATTTCGCCACTGGTTGCGGTAAGGTACCAGATCGTGGTGATGTGCATGATATTCAGTTCAGCAGGAATTTCAGCGGCGATGTTTCTGGTATTGTCGAAATCCGGATTTACCGGGAATACGAGAGAGACCGGTCAATCATCCTGAAGCGGCCGCGGTGATTATTTACCGGCCCAGCGCATTCAGCTCGCGGTTTAATATATCAGTATCGCCGACGTTGAGTTCCACCAGGCGGCGCAAATGGGTAATGCTGTCCAGATCGATGTGTTCGCAGCGGAAACCGATGTGCTGGGCTTCCACATGCGCAACGGAGACGTCCATGCGAATACTGGCCTCGCTGCCGTTCAATTCAAGTTCCACCAGAAATGGATCGTCGATTATCCCCGACCAATTGTCCGGCCGGTTGACCAAAATGCCTTTGAGTGAAACGTCGATAAGATCACAATCCCAGGTGCCTTCGGCGCTGGTTACATGCACCATGGCTTCAAACGGTATACGGGTGAATAATCGGGAGTCTTCTGTCATTGCCGGTGTTCCATGAGTTATGCTGGACTGCGTACAGCTTACCAATAATACAATTAAATCATTCTTTGAATTCAATTTTAGACCAGAATTCAGTGACTTTGCATAGTGCTGGCGGGAATTTTTTTGGATTTTCCGGCGCGCTGCAGAAATACTGCCGTTACGATTCAGTAGGTGGAAATACTATATATATCAGATGGCCCCGGCGTGCTTGAGCAACCCGGCAATTGCTTGCGCGAATTTACGATAGCCCGCCGCGTTGGGATGAATGGTGTCGGATTTTAAAGCGTTATCGCTTTCGATTTCCGGCAGGATGTCTTTTTCGAGCGGGATATTTTCGTCGCTGGCGATTTTCAAATAAAACGGCGCCGACTCCAGCAAAAACAGCGCGGGCTCCGGCACGCCGACCAGCACGACCTGGATGCCGCGTTTTTTGGCTTCCGTGATCATGGCTTTGAGATTACTCACGATGGCTTGCGGGTTTTTCTTGCGCAATAAATCGTTACCGCCGTGGCACAGGATCAGCAGTTCGGGTTGGTGTTCTTCCAGAATCGCCGGCAGCCGTTGAAGTCCCTCCGCGGTTAATTCACCCGGTTTTCCCGCGTTAATGACATCACGTTGTATCAGCAGCGCCAATTGGGCGGGATAGGCTTCATGATTTTTGGCGCCGGTGCCATATGTCAGGCTGTCGCCAAACGCTACAATAACGGCATCCGCTGATAATTTACCGAGTGGCGGCGCTTTTTCGGCACATGCTGCAAGCAGTGTGAAAACGATCGTCAGCAGAATTCTGCCTGCAAAGCCGCTATAACGTGTCAATACTAAAAAGCGCATTGTGGTGTGATTTGCGATAGAAGAAACTGTTTGCTTGTTGAAGCTGCTTAGATATTGAAGCCCTTTAGATATTGAAGCCATAGTTGCGGGAACTGGCAAGCCCTGAATGAGAATATCGCCAACGCCTTGACAAAATTGCTTATTAGCCGAGAAAATCGCCTAAAAATTCCGAAGTACGGATTTCGGAATAACGGGATTTGTGTACGGGATACTGGTGGATGAAACCGGCGTGTCCGCCCCGGTGCGCCAGTTCCAGAGTGACCTGCGGCGCCAGTTCTGTTTCCTCCGGGATCGCATATTGCGGCACGAACGGATCGTCAGCGGCATGAATGATTAACGCCGGCGTGGAAATATCTTTCAGGTACTGTTTGCAGCTCGCTATGCGGTAATAATTGTCAACCGTACCGAAGCCGTTGATTTTAGCGGTCATGCGGTCGTCGTATTCCCTGAGTGTTGTCACTTTTCTGATTTGTCTTGCGGTCAGGGGTGCGGGATGCAACACGGTTTTTTGTACCGCCAGCGATATTAATTGCTGTAACAAGTAGCGCTGATACACGCGGGAAAAACCCCGGTTGAGCGCGTCGGCGGTTGCGCTTAAATCAAACGGAACGGACACCGCGACCGCCGCGGCCAACCATTGCCGGTCGTTGGTTTCAGCCAGCCACTTTAAAAGAATACTGCCACCCAGCGAAAAACCCACCGCGGCCAGCGGCAGGTCCGGATTTTGTTGTTTCAGCGTTAATACCAGGTGTTGCAGTTCACTGGTGTCCGCGGCATGAAATGTAACCGGCAGGCGGTTGGGTTCACCGCTGCAGCCGCGCGCGTGCAGGAAAGCAACGCGGTAGCCTTGGGCCAGCAATGACCGGATCATGCCGGGGATGTAATGCGACGCAAAACATCCGCCCATGCCGTGCAACACAATTACCAATGGCTGGATGGGATG
Source organism: Gammaproteobacteria bacterium (assembly GCA_022627515.1). Lineage (GTDB taxonomy): Bacteria > Pseudomonadota > Gammaproteobacteria > SZUA-152 > SZUA-152 > JAKEGK01. The sequence goes on along the minus strand of JAKEGK010000173.1, from coordinate 1,160 downwards.
CCGGTGATGTTTTTCCGTTTCGCACCAGAATACATCCGTAAAATCGCCATCCGGCAGTTCCAGCCGCTGCTTGCGGTGGGGGATGTTGTTGCTGCGCTTCAGGAGCGACGGCAGGATGGTTTGCACATGCCGGTTGCGCAGCCACCATGGCGGTTGAAACGGGCTATGAAGAATCACTGTTTACTTTTTTTTGCCTAAGTGATCAGTTGTTCCAGGATCCGTTCGTATATCCGGGACAATTGATCAAGCTCTTCTGCTTTGACGCATTCGTCAATTTTATGAATCGTGCTATTGGAGGGACCGAGTTCGACCACCTGCGCGCCGGTGGGCGCGATAAAACGTCCGTCGGACGTGCCGCCGGAAGTGGATAGTTGCGCATTAACACCGGTTATTTCCCTGATGGCTTTTTTCGCCGCCTCGACCAGTTCGCCTGCCTCGGTCAGGAACGGCTGTCCCGATAATGTCCATGTCAGGTCATAGCGCAATTGATGTTTGCCCAGTACAGCCGTTACCCGGTTGCGTAATTGCTGATCCGTCACTTCGGTTGAGAAACGGAAATTGAACCAGACTTCCAGTTCGCCGGGAATAATATTGTTTGCGCCGGCGCCGGCCTTGATATTGGAAATCTGGAAGGTGGTTGCCGGAAAAAATTCGTTACCCTGGTCCCATTGCATCGCGCACAATTCGTCAAGCGCCGGGGCGAACCGGTGCACCGGATTATCGGCCAGGTGCGGGTAGGCAACATGTCCTTGCGTGCCATGAATTTTCAGATAGCCGCTCAATGAACCGCGCCTCCCGTTCTTGATGACATCACCGACGCTGTTGATGCTGGAGGGTTCGCCCACGATACAGGCGCGGATTTTTTCGTTGCGGGCTTCCAGGACTTCCACCACTTTTACCGTACCGTTGACGGAGGGACCTTCCTCATCGCTGGTAATAAGCAAAGCGAAGGAACCCTTGTGATCCGGATGATTGTTAACGAAACGTTCTAGGGCGGTGACCATCGCCGCGATGCTGCCTTTCATATCCGCCGAGCCGCGGCCATATAAGTATCCATCCCGGTAGGCAGGCGTAAACGGTGGCGAGCGCCACTGATTGAGAGGGCCGGGAGGAACGACATCCGTATGGCCGGCGAAGGCATACAGCGGTCCCGCGTCACC
>JAKEGK010000172.1 GCA_022627515.1 Gammaproteobacteria bacterium | reverse complement strand
GTACTATGTTGCGTTAGTACTATCTTGTCGATTTAGGGCGGCTGAAATCGACACAGGTTTCAACAATCTCGATAATAAAATGTGGATATTGGTCGCGCTGAAATTGAGTAAACCAATTTTACGCCATCTCGGCGAAAACGCGTATATGGATGTGCCAGGTCGGACGTTGTTTGGAAAAAGCGCCGAAAGTAACGCAGTAGCAGTCATCGAGGCCGCCGGCGCCGAAGGCGGTATTCAGACGTTCAAAGGAGGAGTAATCAGGGACAGCGCAAAATAAATTCTGTTAGTAGCAAATATTGCGCACTGATCCGAATGGTACTGACGTAAGAAAACAAACTAAAACCTATCGCAAAATTACAATTCAGCAAAAGAAGCCGCGGTGAGCTGGTTAGCGATTCCGGGTAGTGCATTGCAATACACGCTGTAAATACGCAGTGCATGGATGCACAAGTGCCGCAGGAGGCAGCTTGCCGTAAGCGGCCGTCCATTCCTGTTTGCAGGAGAATGCTCGACGGCGGCATCCACCGGTAACTGCTCCTGCGTTACTCTTGACTTCTCGTTTTAGACGAAGTCTGCCTCGCACATCCTTGTGCTCGTACCTGCTGCATCCCGCAGCTGCGCCGTCAACGGTTTTTTCTTTGTATCTCGCATCCGCGGTTAGATGTCAAACTTCGTTTTGTTGGTATTGGTAAGGCGAGGGTGTAAGTAAGCAGCATACGGTACTGATCCCTGTGTTATAGATATCAAAGTTACGATCGATCCAGCTTATTCACCTTAACAGGGGTATCAGTCAGTTTGCTGATGCATACAGGCGGACAAGATTAAGTTGTATCTTGCTGGAAAGCGCTCTGAATTTGCCTGCCAGCAATTGATTGGCAGCTTGTTTATTGCCCTGGTTGTGTTCAACAAGCACCTGCCCGGCAGTCAAATGAAATTCCTTATGTGTTTGCCGAAGATCTTTAAACTCTTGCTGTTGTGCAAATTGTTTTCCACCCGGCCCGTAGATCCACTTGCCCAGTATGCAAAGGTTGTCAGGGGCAATTTGATGTACATCCAGATTTTCCTGACTGGTTCCATCCAGATATTTTGTCAACCGGTCGTTCCATGCCAGATGGGCGTCGAGAACCTGTTTTAAATTCAGTCCCGCAAATTCTTCTTGTCCTTTATCGAATGTTAATTTAGCGGAATTATCACCAGCTAACTTTCTTTCCAACCAATTTAACAAACTCATTTTTCTTACTCCTGTGCAAGCAACGATTTAAATCATGAATTAAATTGATGAATTTATTTAGTGACTGATTTTCTCAATCGGAATACCCGTTATATCGGCTTCTATTCTTAACAGAAACTTAAGAGGTGGTTTATAAAAACCCCGATGCCATAGTGCCAACAGGCTGAAAATCGATTCTGTATCGTCAATTACTAAATTTTTTATAGAGGACAATCTGGGAAATTCGAAAATATTTTTATGAATATAGTGATTTCTGTGAATTCAGTTTGTGGTTTTATTAACATTGATTTATCGATTTACCTTACAGTTGCATAAAAATTGTTTGTAAATTTAACCATGTTGCGAAAAATATCGAGCAAAACACACAAGCATGGGCAGCCGGATAAACTCACGTTGGGTGAGTTTTACCGGTGACCCGATGAAGCCGCCTTGGGATAGGCGTTGACGGACCGTGCGCGGCATGGACGCCGCGCCAGAGCATTCTCCTGGAGACAAGAACGGAAGTATTCACAGCGTGTCCGGCAAGGCCTATCCCAAGACGGCTTACGGCAAACGAGTGTGTTTTTTGCAACACTAAGGTTTAATTTGATTGTTTAAACGGCGAGTGTTCCTGCAGCTGTTGCATGTAGTGCTGCATGCCGCGCGTTTCGCGGTCCAGAAATTCGCTGATGGCATCTTTAAACCTTGGATTGGCGATCCAGTGGGCTGAGCAGGTGGGGGCGGGTAAAAAACCACGGGCGATTTTATGTTCCCCTTGCGCGCCCGGTTCAAAACGCCGCAAGCCATACCTGATGCAATATTCGATGCCCTGGTAATAACAGGCTTCAAAATGCAGGCTGTTGATTTCTTTTTCGCAACCCCAATGCCGGCCATAAAGGGTATCACTGCCGCGGAAGCTTAATGCGGCGGCAATGTACTGTTTATCCAATTTGGCCATGACCAGCACGATACTATCAGGCATCGCCGATGCGACTTCCTGAAAAAAATCTTCCGATAAGGTGGCATAACCGCCCAGCTTCATAAAGGTGGATTCGTAATAGCGGTGAAAGATATGCCAGTGCTGTTCCGCTGCTTCATGCCCATTGACTATTTCCAGTTGCACATTGGCGTCACTGACATGACGGCGTTCACGCACAATGTTTTTGCGTTTGTTTCGGCTTAACGCCTGCAAATAGTGTTCGAAGCTTTCGTAACCGTGGTTGGTCCAATGAAACTGGCAGCCCAGGCGCTGCATGAAACCCTGTTGCGTCAGTTGTTGCGTGTCCCGCGCATTGGTGAACAGCCAGTGCAGCGAAGAGACTTTCAGGCTATCGGCATGTTGCAGGCTGGCGGCAATCAAATGTTTGGCAATCGTGTTATAGTCTTGATTACTGTCTATCAATAAGCGTGGACCGGTAGCCGGTGTGTAAGGCGTGGCTACTACCAGCTTGGGGTAATATTGCAGGCCACTGCGGTGATAAGCTTCCGCCCAGCCCCAGTCAAACACGAATTCGCCGTAAGAGTTGTCTTTTAGGTAGAGCGGCACGGCGCCAATGAGTTTCTGATCGCCGTCACGCAACGTAATGTGTTGCGGAATCCAGCCGTATCGTTCCCCCACGCAGTGATGGGTTTCCAGCGCCGAGAGAAATTCGTAACGTACAAAGGGACAGTTCAGTCCCGCCAGGGCATTCCATTCATCCGCTCCGATTTCCTTAATAGCGCCGGCGATGGTGATGTTCATGTTGAATAAGGCTGGAATGACGAAAGGATTACTGGCAACTGACAGCTCAGTTGCCAGCGCCATGCAGGCTATAAATTATCGAGATAACGCTCCGCATCCAGCGCGGCCTGACAACCGGAGCCGGCGGAAGTGATGGCCTGGCGGTAGACATGATCCGCGACATCGCCGGCGGCGAATACGCCGGGAATATTGGTTGCCGTGACGTTGGCGCCGGTGGCGTCGCGAAACACCTTGAGATAACCATGGTCCATTTCCAGTTGCCCGACGAACAAATCGGTATTGGGTTTATGGCCGATGGCGACGAAAACGCCCTGCAAAGCAATGTCTTTGGATTTACCATTATTACTTTTTATGCGTACGCCGGTGACGCCGGTTTTGTCACCCAGTATTTCCTCCAGCGTGTGGTTCCACTCAATGGTGACATTGCCGCTCCTGGCTTTTTCCATCAACTGGTCAGATAGAATTTTCTCGGAACGGAATTTATCGCGCCGGTGCACTACGGTGACATGCTTGGCGATGTTGGCAAGATACAGGGCTTCTTCAACGGCGGTATTGCCGCCGCCAATCACCGCCACGTTCTGACCCCGGTAAAAGAAACCATCGCAGGTGGCGCAGGCGGAGACGCCTTTGCCGCGGTATTTTTCTTCCGATGGCAATCCCAGATACATGGCCGACGCGCCGGTCGCGACAATGAGCGCATCGCAGGTATAAACACCACTATCGCCGGTCAGGGTAAACGGGCGGTTTTTCAGGTCTGCCTTATTGATATGGTCGAAAATAATTTCCGTATTGAATCGTTCGGCGTGTTTTTGCATGCGCTCCATGAGGCCGGGGCCTTGCAGCCCTTCAGGATCGCCGGGCCAGTTGTCGACATCCGTGGTGGTCATTAATTGACCGCCTTGCTCCAGGCCGGTAATCAGTACGGGATTCAGGTTGGCGCGCGCGGCATAAACGGCCGCGGTATACCCCGCGGGTCCCGATCCAAGAATCAATAACCGGCAATGTTTTGCTTGGCTCATTATTTGCTCCTACTAAAGTTGCCCCTATTAAAAGAGTCGCAGCCTTGTTTGTTTAAATGAAAAGACTCCAAAGCACAGTAAACAGTAAGTTGTTATTCAGCAGATTTTTTTGTCAACAGGTATACTACGAGATGTCATAAGTATCGTAAAGGAGATGTAATGCGCATTGGTATTCCAAAAGAAATAAAAACTCTCGAAGGCCGTATCGCATTAATTCCCGATGCTGTCGCTGATCTAGTGCAGTATGGTCATGACATTTTTATTGAACATGATGCCGGTGTGCCAAGCGGTTACAGCGACGCTGATTTTAGACAGGCAGGCGCTCAAATAGTGCCCGATGCCAGGGCGCTCTATGATGCCGGTGAGATCATCGTGAAAGTAAAGGAACCGCAGCCGTCCGAGCTGGCATTACTGCGTTCCGGTCAGATTCTGTTTTCCTACCTGCACCTTGCGGCGGAAATACAGTTGATGAAAGCGCTGCAACAGATTGGTTTGACGGCAGTGGCATTTGAAACGGTGCAACTTCCCGATGGCCAGTTGCCGCTGCTGGCGCCCATGAGTGATATAGCCGGACGCATATCCGTGCAAGTGGGCGCTCATCTGCTGCATAGCCCGCAGGGAGGGCGCGGCATTTTGCTGGGTGGCTTACCGGCGGCGGAGCGCGGCCGTGTGGTGATTCTGGGGGCGGGCGTTGCCGGGGGCAATGCGGCTTTATATGCGGCCAATATCGGCTCCGAAGTGGTGGTCTTCGATCGTCAGCGCAATAAGCTGGAACACATGCGCGCTTTGGGGAACAACGTGACGGCGCTGTATCCCTATCAGCACAGCCTGGCCGAGCACGTGAAACAAGCGGATTTACTGGTGGGCGCCATCCTGGTGGCCGGTGAGCGCGCGAAAAAAATCGTCACAGCGGACATGGTGCGCTCTATGAAAAAAGGCAGTGTCATTGTCGACATTTCCGTGGATCAGGGCGGTTGCGTGGAAACGACGCGTCCCACCAACTATCAAAACCCCACCTTTGAATGGGAAGGCGTGGTGCATTTTGGCGTGACCAATATGCCGGGAGCGGTGCCCCATACCGCATCACAAGCTCTGTCTGCATCGTTATTACCTTATGTGTTGCGTCTGGCGGGGCCGGATTGGGAGCGTCAGCCTGATTTAGCCGCGGGCATTAACGTAAAGCAGGGTAAAATCGTGCATCCGGCGCTGCAAAAGTTATAAAATGTGGATTTTTATGAACTAAATTTGCAAAATGCGTTAGATTTACCAAACTATATACAATCAGATTTATTGTTCATGCAGGTGGCGGAATGTAATTCCGGCTTAGGGCTTTTACGGGCCAATGCGGCTAAACTGAGATGCAACTCACATAACGATTGCAGGACACACACAGAGGTAAAGGAATTTGGCTCAAGCAACAGCGAAAGCGTCCAATAAAAACTCCGCGCCCTTGTCGGAAACTACTGTGCGGGGCTTGCGTGAAGGTGCGTTAATTGTCTTCGGCGCGATTGCGATCTATTTACTGGCTTCGTTAATTACCTATGACAGCGCCGATCCCGGCTGGTCACACAGTGAAACAACCGATAACGTGCGCAACGCCGGTGGTGTTGCCGGAGCCTGGTTCGCGGATTCATTTCTTTATTTGTTTGGTTATCTGGCTTATCTGTTTCCCATCATGGTCGCCTACGTGGGCTGGCTGACGTTTAAAGGCCGCGACGATGCAACAAGCGTTGATATGCGGACAGGTATATTGCGGGCCATCGGTTTTGTTTTGACGCTGTGCGCCGGAACGGGACTGGCCACGCTGCATTTCGCGGATATCTCCCAATTACCATTAAATTCCGGCGGGATTCTGGGTGATGTCGTTGGCAATGGCTTGATCGGCGTTTTCAGTTTTCTCGGCGGCACGCTGTTACTGGTCGCATTGTTTTTAACAGGCGTTACTCTGTTTACCAACTTATCCTGGTTCCGGGTGATGGACGAAACCGGACGGCTGACCTTCGGTTTGTTCAACAGAAGCATTGATCAATGGTACCGGCTGCGTGACTATATTGAGGGCCGCCGTGCGAAACTGGAGAGAGAAGAAGTTGTTGAAGTGCAGAAAAAGAAAAAGGAAAAACGCAAACCCATAAAGATCGAGCCGGTCGTGGAAAAGATCGAATACTCCGAGCGCGAAGACAAGGAGCGTCAGGTGCCGTTGTTCGAACCACCGGCGGAAGAGGCCCTGCCTGCGTTGTCCTTGCTGGATGTGGCGGAAACCAGGAAAAACCCGATGACCAAGGAAGCGCTCGAAGCCATATCACGCACCGTTGAGTTAAAGCTGCTGGATTTCGGCATCGAAGTGCAGGTGGTTGCCGTGCACCCCGGGCCTGTCGTCACCCGGTATGAACTGGATCCGGCGCCGGGCGTGAAAGTCAGCCAAATCAGCGCGCTTGCCAAGGACCTGGCGCGTTCCCTGTCAGCCATAAGTGTGCGGGTGGTTGAGGTAATACCGGGCAAATCCACTATCGGACTTGAAGTGCCCAACGAAGTGCGCGAAGTAGTGCGTCTGAGTGAAGTGCTGCGCTCCAGGCAATACGAGAACGCGCATTCGCCCCTGAGCGTTGCGCTGGGAAAAGATATCAGTGGCCAACCGATTATCGCCGATCTGCAAAAAATGCCGCATTTGCTGGTGGCGGGCACCACAGGCTCCGGTAAATCGGTGGGCCTGAACGCCATGGTCTTGAGCCTGTTGTATAACTCCACGCCCAGCGAAGTGCGCCTGATCATGATAGATCCGAAAATGCTCGAGCTTTCGGTGTATGAAGGTATTCCGCATCTGTTGGCCCCGGTGGTGACCGACATGAAACAGGCCGCCAACGCGTTGCGCTGGGCGATCGCGGAAATGGAACGACGCTATACCCTGATGGCGTATCTCGGAGTGCGCAACCTGGCGGGATACAATAAAAAGGTGAAAGACGCCGCTGACAGGGAGGAGTGGATTGCCGATCCCACCTATACGCCAAATGAATTGCTGGATGACGCCGAAGAACGCTATCTGGAACCGTTCCCGTTGATTGTTATCGTGATCGATGAACTGGCCGACATGATGATGGTGGTGGGCAAGAAAGTGGAAGAGCTGATTGCGCGCCTGGCGCAAAAAGCCCGCGCCGCCGGTATCCACCTGATTCTGGCCACGCAGCGCCCGTCAGTGGATGTGTTGACCGGCTTGATCAAGGCGAATATTCCCACACGGATTGCTTTCCAGGTATCCGCCAAAGTGGATTCGCGCACGATCCTGGATCAGGGCGGCGCCGAGCAACTGCTGGGTCATGGCGATATGCTTTATCTTGCGCCAGGCACAGGCATTCCAGTGCGTGTGCACGGCGCTTTTGTTTCCGACGCAGAAGTGCACCGGGTGGTTGCCGATCTGAAGAGCCGCGGCGCACCGGATTATGATGAAGATATACTTGCCGGTTCATCCGCAATTACGGATAAAGGCTATCCGGTGCTGGAAGAGAACAGCAGTGACGTCGATGAATTGTATGACCAGGCGGTTGCGATTGTCACCGAATCCCGGCGCGCTTCCATATCCGGCGTGCAACGCCGCCTGAAGATTGGCTATAACCGCGCGGCCCGCATGGTGGAGGAAATGGAAAAAAATGGCGTTGTCGGGCCGCTGCAATCCAACGGCAGCCGTGAAGTGCTGGCGCCGCCACCGCCGGAGCTGTGATAAAAAACTTGTCTTCAAGACAAACTAATTTAAAAAAACATAATCAATATTTTCTTAACCATTCTTTTCCCTTACTGTTGAGTTGATCGCTTACTATGAAAAAGCCCGTTGTGTTGCTCGTCTGTCTGTTGTTGGGTCTTTTCAATTCAGTTGTTGTGCCGGCGGGTACGGCCGAACAGCAATTGGAAAAGTTTTTCACGCAGGTCCGCAGCATGCGCGCGGATTTCACACAATCCGTGATCAGCGAAAGCAAGCGCGCGGTGGAAAAATCCGAGGGAGTGCTGCAAATGCAGCGTCCCGGCAAGTTTAATTGGCAGTATCAGACACCGTATGAACAGCAAATTATTGCCGACGGTAAAAAGTTATGGATTTATGATGTGGAAATGGAGCAGGTTATCGTCAAAAACCTTGATTTGGCGCTAGGCGATACCCCTGCGGTGTTATTAAGCGGCGATGCCGCTATTACTGACCGGTTTGAAGTCAGGGAAATTACCGAGGTCATGCAAGGTGAATCATCGCTGTTCTGGCTGCAGTTAATGCCCAAACAACAGGAGGCGGGTTTCGAGAAATTACTGCTGGCGTTTTCCGGAGACAATCTGCAAATCATGGAACTCAAGGACGCTTTCGGACAAATTACCCGTCTGACGTTCTCGCATCTGGAACGGAATCCGGTTATCGATCCTTCGGTATTTACGTTTGAACCGCCCCCGGGCGTTGACGTGATCAATGAAACCGGTGAGTCCAAAGAAAAATAAATCGCCGGAATAAATACAAACCGCCGGCGAACCTTTCATGAATAATCCCGATTTACTGGCAACAGACCCCGATTTAAACCAGCGGCCGCTTGCGGACCGGATTCGTCCGGCGCGAATTGATGAGTTTTTTGGCCAACAACATTTGCTCGGTGTGAACAAACCATTGCGGCAGGCCATTGAATCGGGCCGCTTGCACTCCATGATTTTGTGGGGACCTCCGGGAACGGGCAAAACCACCCTGGCCTACCTGATTGCGCAAACCATCAACGCGCAGTTTCTGACGCTGTCCGCAGTGCTTTCCGGAGTTAAGGAAATTCGTCATGCCATTGATCAGGCGCAGCGGCATCGTGAACTGCATCAGCAGGATTCGATATTGTTTGTGGATGAGGTGCACCGCTTCAACAAGGCGCAACAGGACGCCTTTCTTCCTTTCGTCGAGGATGGAACGGTGATTTTTGTTGGCGCCACCACTGAAAATCCTTCCTTCGAACTGAATAACGCCTTGTTGTCCCGCGCCCGGGTGTACGTGCTAAGAAGCCTGGATACGGACGCGTTGCTGGCTATAATCGGCCGCGCATTGACTGACAGCGAACGGGGACTCGGAAAACTGGCTATTGATTTGCCGCTGGAATTACGCAAATCACTGGCGCAGTTTGCCGATGGCGATGCCAGGCGTGCGCTCAATGTGCTGGAAATTTGCAGTGATCTCGCTGAACCCTCCGCGGACGGCCGAATCACCATTACGCCGGATTTGTTAAATGAAGTCCTCACCGGAAACTTGCGCCGTTTCGATAAGGGAGGAGAAGCCTTTTACGACCAGATTTCCGCGCTGCATAAATCCGTGCGCGGTTCCGATCCTGACGCCGCCCTGTACTGGATGGCGCGCATGATCGACGGGGGTTGTGATCCCCTGTATCTCGCCCGAAGAATTGTGCGCATGGCGTCGGAGGATATTGGCAACGCGGATCCGCGCGCGCTGCAACTGGCGCTGAATGCCTGGGATACGCAACAACGGCTGGGCAGCCCGGAAGGCGAATTGGCGCTGGCGCAGGCGGTGGTTTATCTCGCGTGCGCGGCGAAAAGCAACGCCGTGTATGTTGCCTATAATGCGGCAATGCAGGATGCGCAGCGGTATGGTTCGCTGGACGTGCCGCTCAAATTGCGTAACGCGCCCACCCGCCTGATGAAAGACTTGAACTACGGCGAAGCCTATCGTTATGCGCATGATGAGCCGGATGCCTACGCGGCGGGCGAAAAATATTTTCCCGATGCCATGCCTGAAAAGCTATACTATCAACCGGCCGGCCGGGGGCTGGAGCAGAAAATCGCGGAAAAATTGCGGTATTTGCGGCAGCTGGATCAACAGGCCGTGTCGAAAAAAGAAGTGCAGGATAAAGATAAAACCGGATGAAGGAACGCAGTCCAGCGCAATAAAATAAAAAAGCAAAAATAATATGAAACCAGCGAAAATCATCATTGATATTGAAATACAACAATACGTGGATCGCATGGTATGCATTTACAGTTAGTAACCTTTGCAGCTATCGCAAGTGGCGGGGCTCTTGGAGCATTGTTACGCTTTTGGGTGTCCAGCGGGATTCATCATATTTTTGGCCGGTCGTTCCCTTATGGCACCCTGACGGTGAACGTACTGGGTTCGCTCAGCGTCGGATTATTGTACGTGTTGTTCAATGAAAAATTTGCCCTAGCGGCGCATTGGCGCGCATTGCTTATTGTCGGTGTGCTGGGCGCGTTCACCACGTTCTCCACGTTTTCCATAGAGACGCTGGAATTGCTGGAAAAGCGTGACCTTTTAAAAGCCTTATTGAATGTGATTTTAAACGTCGGGCTATGTGTTTTTGCAGCATGGATCGGCGTGCTGCTTGCCAGGGCGTTATAGAAGATTTGCAAAGTTAATAATCAACAATGTTAAATATCACCACATAAATCAATAGCTGGTCAGGGAAAATCCATGTTAGATCCAAAATTAATTCGCAACGAATTGGACTATGTCGCCGCGCAGCTGGCGCGGCGCGGTTTTAAACTGGACGTGGCCGCCATATCAACGCTGGAAGATCAACGCAAGGCAATCCAGGTGGAAACGCAGCAACTGCAAAACGAGCGTAACAAAAGTTCCAAGGCGATTGGCCAGGCCAAAGCCAAAGGTGAAGACGTGCAACCCTTGCTGGATGCGGTGGCGAATCTGGGTGGCAAGCTCAAGGCAGGTGAGGAGCGCCTGGAACAGATTCAAAACCAGTTAAACGAAATTTTGCTCGGCATTCCCAATATTCCGCAAGCAGATGTGCCCGACGGCAGGGATGAAAACAGCAATGTTGAAGTACGCCGCTGGGGTGAGCCGCCGCGGTTTGATTTTACCGTCAAAGACCATGTTGATCTCGGTGATGGATTGGGATATTTGAATTTTGATACTGCCGTCAAAATCACCGGCAGCCGTTTCAGTGTGATGAGCGGCCCCGTCGCCCGCTTGCATCGGGCCTTGGCGCAATTCATGCTGGACACCCACACCAGGGAGCATGGTTATACTGAAGTTTATGTGCCGTACGCCGTAAACAGCGACAGTTTGCTGGGAACCGGTCAATTACCCAAGTTCGAAGCGGATCTTTTTAAATTGAATACCGATCCGGCTTATTATTTGATTCCCACCGCGGAAGTGCCGGTGACCAATATCGTGCGTGACACGATTCAAAACGCGGAGGATTTGCCGTTGCGGTTTGTGTGCCACACGCCGTGCTTTCGCAGTGAGGCCGGTTCCTATGGCAAGGACACCCGCGGCATGATTCGCCAGCACCAGTTTGACAAGGTGGAACTGGTGCAGATTGTCAAACCGCAGGATTCTCTTGATGCGCTGGAGCAATTGACCGGCCACGCCGAGCGCATTTTGCAGCTGCTGGAACTGCCCTACCGCACAGTGACATTGTGCACCGGTGACATGGGTTTTTCCGCGGCAAAAACCTATGATTTGGAAGTCTGGCTGCCAGGTCAGAACAAATACCGGGAAATTTCCTCGTGCAGCAACTTCGGGGATTTTCAGGCGCGGCGCTTGAAAGCGCGCTGGCGTGAATCAGAAACCGCCAAACCCCAACTGGTGCACACACTAAATGGATCCGGATTGGCGGTTGGCCGCACGCTGGTCGCGGTAATGGAAAACTATCAACAAGCCGGTGGCGCGATTGCTATCCCAAAGGTATTACAGCCCTATATGGGGGAGCTGACTATAATCGAGTAACGGTTAACACTGCGGTCAGGTTATGCAATATTTCCCCATGTTTTTAAAATTGGAAGGGCGGCCCTGTCTGGTGGTGGGTGGCGGTGATGTGGCGGCTCGCAAGGTGTCGCTGTTATTGCGCGCCGGCGGCAAGGTGACTGTAATTGCGCCCAGCCTGTGTGAAAGCCTGCAAAGCCGGCTCAATGCCGGCGACATTAAGGTTCAACAAAAAAAATTCGAAGCCGCGGATATTGGGGACCATGCAGTCATTATCGCGGCGACCGACGACAAGTCCATTAATCGCACGATTTCAGAACTCGCGCAGCAGAAAAATATTCCCGTCAATGTGGTTGATCAACCGGAATTATGCAGTTTTATTGTGCCTTCCATCATCGACCGGTCCCCGGTGCAGGTGGCGGTATCGACAGGCGGCGCTTCGCCCGTCCTCGCGCGCTTGTTGCGGGCGCGTCTGGAAACCATGATTCCATCAGCGTATGGCAAACTGGCGTCGTTAATGGAAGAGTTCCGCGGCAAGGTCAGGCAGCATGTCAAGGATCCGGACAAGCGCCGGCATTTTTGGGAAACCGTGGTGCAGGGGCCGATTGCGGAAATGGTTTTCTCCGGCAAGGAAGAAGCGGCGCGGGAAGCGATGCACACTGCGATTGATCAGGGAGAACATGCATCTTCCAGCCGCGGTGAAGTTTATCTTGTGGGCGCCGGCCCCGGTGATCCCGATTTACTGACCTTCCGTGCGCTGCGCCTGCTGCAACAGGCGGATGTGATTGTTTACGACCGGCTGGTTTCGGAAGAAATCCTCGAGTTGGCGCGGCGCGATGCGGATCTTGTCTATGTCGGTAAGGAACGCGACAGGCATACCCTGCCGCAGGAAGATATCAACCAGATGCTGGCGCGTATCGCCAAAAAGGGCAAGCGGGTATTGCGGTTGAAAGGCGGTGATCCCTTTATCTTTGGCCGCGGCGGGGAGGAAATCGAAACCCTGATGCAGGCCGGGGTTCCGTTTCAAATCGTTCCGGGCATCACGGCGGCGGCGGGCGCCGCTTCCTATGGTGGTATTCCGTTGACCCATCGCGATTACGCGCAATCTGTTCTGTTTGTCACCGGTCATCTGAAAGACGGCAGCATGAACCTCAACTGGAAAGCCCTTGTGCAACCCAATCAAACCGTTGTTGTGTATATGGGATTGCTGGGCGCGAAATTACTGTGTGGGAAGCTGATTGAGCATGGCATGCGTCCGGACATGCCGATCGCGCTGGTGCAGCAGGCCACCACACCGCAGCAAAAAGTGTTTATCGGCACTTTGCGGACGATGCCCGGAATAATTGAGCAAAATATCATTAAACCGCCCACGTTGATTATTGTGGGTGAGGTGGTGCAATTGCACAACAAGCTGGCCTGGTTTGCCCCCACTCGATAACCATTTATCAGATTTGCGCTTTTTTTCATTGCCTATTGCTCATAGTGGGTAAATCCGATATATGTTCTTAGCTTTGCAAATAGATCGCGCACCGCAACAAAATATGCGATTATTGTACCGGTGCTATGCTCGATTTTTTTTTGCAAATGCTTCAGTAACAATACCGAATTAATTCACCGCCAGATTGCGTTTATGAAACATTATTTCGCGTTACTTTTTTTGATTGCTTTGGTAATTGCACTGTTTGGGTGTGAACTCGACACGCCTGACGAAAATGCCGAAGTGACGGCATCCATTATCAATTCGTTCGAAGTGTCGGGGAATACCGTCAATGAGAATGAACAGATAGTTCTTCCCCTGCAGCCCAATAACGTAGAGGTCAGCGGCATCTTTAATTTGCTGTGGGATGTGACCTCCAGCGACCCCTATACAATAGAAGTATACTTTAGCAGCAACGTTATTCAGGACCCTATTGATACGCTGTTTCTGCAGATGCAATGCGGCAGTGACCGCAGTCAGTTTATTTGCGGACAAATCGGCGAAATTCCCTGCGTTGTTGCATATGAGCCGGTGTATGAAATGGTTGCGGTGCTTGACGAAAATGGCGACCCTGTTCTGGATGAGAATGGCCTCCCTGTTGAGGAGAGGGTTGTCGACGCCAAAGGTTATTTCGTGGTGCTGGAGGATCACTATTATTTACGTTGTGCGGATGGGCCGGCGACGGTAAGAATCGCGGAGATTACCGATTCCGTGCAGTCAACAGGATTTCCTTTTGTCAGCTATTTCATATTCAGGGCGTGCGCGGCGGATGAGCTGATATGCCCCGAAATGTCTGTTGCCGTACAGTTTCTGGATAGCCAGCCATGAGCGGCAGCGATTCGTTTACCGCCGGAACCGGCTAGACACTGACGGTTTTGTAGTGATTCAAACGGCTGGCAATGCTTTCGATAGGCATGGGTGTGCTGATAGCGTATCCCTGGGCGTAGTCCACTCCCAACTTCGTTAGTTGATTGACAATCGCGGGACTTTCCGCGCATTCCGCGATGGTTTGTATACCCATAATATGGCCCACTTCATTAATGGCCGCGACCATGGCCTGGTTAATGGGATCGGCAATCATGTCCTGTACGAAACTGCCGTCAATCTTTAAGTAGTCGACAGGAAGATTTTTAAGATATGTAAACGAAGAAAGCCCGCTGCCAAAGTCATCCAGCGCAAACTGGCATCCCAGTTCTTTCATTTCGGTAATGAAAATTCTCGCGTGTTCCAGATTGCTGATAGCGGCTGTTTCCGTGATTTCAAAACAGACATTATGCGATGGAATGCCGGAATCAATAATATTCTGCCGGACAAAATGCAGCAGAGTGGAATCAGCCAGGGAGTTGCCGGAAAGGTTGATGGCGATTTTAATGTTGTCCGCCGTATCAAAAAGCTCCACATAGCGGTAAAAAGCGCTATTAATCACCCAACGGTCAATGGCGGCCATCATGCCATAGCGCTCGGCGGCGGGAATAAATGTTGCCGGGAGTTCGATTTTGCCGTCCAAACCTACGGCGCGGATCAATAACTCATAATGAGGAGCCTCGGCGCTGTTCGGGGCCAGCGGCTTGATTGACTGGCAATACAGCCGGAAACGGTTGGCCTTAACGGAATCGTTGATGTCGGCCACGCGCAGTATTTCGGTGTGACGCCGGGTGAGATTATTGTCCTCGTTTTCATAAATGCGAACTTGGTTCCGCCCCAGATCCTTTGCCGCATAACAGGCCACGTCGGCCTGGCTCATGATTTCAGCCGTGTTGGCGGTTTTGTTTGTAACAGGAACCAGTCCGATACTGACACCGACCTGGAAGGTGCGGCCTTCCCATTCAAAATTCAGGTTTTGTACCGCAACGAGCAGCGTGTTCGCGATTTTGTACGCCCGGTCCAGGGGACAATTATCCAGTAACAAGCCGAATTCATCGCCGCCATAACGCGCCAGTGTGTCACGTGAACGAATGTTAGATTTGAGCAAAATGGTGATTTTACGCAGCAATTCATCACCGGCAACGTGACCTGCGGTATCATTGACGATCTTGAACTGATCCAGATCGAGATAACACAGGCAATGTTCGGTATTACTGTCTTTGGCGCTTTTTATGGCGTTGTTCAGGCGCCTTTCGAATTCACGGCGATTGACCAGGCCGGTTAACGAATCATGTGTCGCCTGATGAATGATTTGTTTGGCCATGTTTCTTGCTTCGGTCACATTACTGAAAACCGCCACCACACCCAGCGTTTTACCGCTTCTGTGTTTGAGTGGCGCGATGGAATGCTGGATGGCGTATTTCTGTCCGTGCTTTCCAATCAGCACGCAATCTTCACCCAGGGAAATGACCTGGTTCGCCTTCAGGCACTTTCGCACCGCATTGGCAATGGGTCTTTTTGAATTCGCGTTTACCACATGAAACACGGCTTGCAACCGGTTGCCAATGGCCATTTGGGCAGACCATCCAGTCAAATTCTCGGCCACAGGATTCAAGTAATCAATAACGCCATCGGCATCCGTGGTAATCACGCCGTCGCCAATGGAGTGTAGTGTCACCTGGGCGCGGTCCATTTCCGCCAATAACGCGTGTTCGTATTCCTTGCTTTCCGTGATATCGCTTAACAGCACCATGATTTCAGTTATTGCGCCGCGTTTGTTGCGTTTGCAGGTTAACTCCATTAATGCGTCAAATGGCAGTCCGCGTTGCCGCACAAATTTAAGTTCACACACTGAGGGGGGATGGAATACTTTCGGATTGTTGACGAAACCATAATAGGTATTCAAACTGCTGTGATGAACAAAATTGGATAATGGTTTGCCAATAATCTGTTCCACATTCCAGTTTAACAAGGCCGCCGCTCTACTGTTGGCGTTTAACACTATACCGGTGCGGGACAAATTAAAATAGCCCGCCGGCGTTAGCTCATAAAGCTCGGCGTATTTCTCGTATGCTCTGTTAAGTTCCCACGTGGTGCGCTGCAATAGTTGTGTTTTCCTTCTCAATTGCAGGTCCTGGGACTTAAGTTGTTTGTTCAGCATGTCGATTTGCTGGTTGAGGGATGCCGAGTCTGCGTTCAGGTTCTGCACACGATTTTCAGGCGCGCCGGTCAGTGCGGTTTTAACCCGCCGGATCAGACTACGTTTTTGCCTGGTGGACGTTGTCTGGATCATCGCAGTGGTAGATCCTTTTTACTGGAACCCGAGGCAGCAGTCCCGGTTGAATTGACTAATTCTGAATCAGGAAAAAGTGCAGACTAAGTAGTATTTCTTACTAAATTACTGAGTTAACTATAGTTAATTTATAAGATTGGTCAATAAAACACACTCGTTATCATTAGTATAAATATGATATTCCAGTTTGATAAAAAGCCTGCGCGCATCTGGGTAACGGTGTGAAAGCGCAAATAATCGCGTACTGAGGTCTATGAAGCCAATCATAATTGATATTAAAAACAATAGATTAATTCAGCTACAGCGTCTGGTCTCACAAATTTCGAAATGCTACTGATTTGGTGGTGGAAATAAATTTTGCAGTTTTTTATGATGTTCATTACCCGGCTGATTAAAATATCGGCAACTTAAAATTTCGTGCTCTCCTACTGGTTGGCGGCAGACAATAATATCCGGTGGTTGATTTCGTAAGTACTCAGGATTTTCATCTTTAATTTGATTAAAACATCGCAGCGGCACGCCTTGAGTTTCAGGTAATAAACAGACGGAAAGAGGTAATCTGATGATTGGCATATTTAACATTTCAAAAAGGGGTCTGATATTTGCGGGTTTTGTTTTCCTGACCGGCTGCACCGCTGAACAGGAACTTATCCTGCCGAACAAACAGCAGCGTGTTGCCGCAACGGACACCTACAGGCAATGTGTAGCGTACGCCACCAACCAGAGCATCAACCAGAATCGCGATCCTGAGGAAATCGTCAGGGATTCCATGGACCGGTGCAGAACATCAAAATACGCCATGTTAAAAGACTATCCGAAAAGCTGGCGTGAAAACTTCGAAAAGCAGATTGATGAAGAGATTTTGAAAGAAGAAATCGCATATGTTGTTAAAGCCAGGCAGGGTCAGGTTCGTTAATTCTCCGATTGTTGCCTTACAAAACGATAATCCATTAATTTGACGGTCTTGTTGCTGACGGGGCATCGTCCGGCGCCCCGTTGCCGGCCGTTATTCCAAATTAATTAAAACTTTATTTCTCTTCCGCGTAAATCAACATAATGTGGCGTCAGAATTCTCCTGCTGAGCGAGCGATTTTGAGAACCACTTCACACTAAATTCCAGTTTGCGGCCGCAGATAATTCCAATAGCCTGTCCTAGTCTATAAGTAAGGATAATTATGGGCTGAATAAACCGGTCTTGGCGTTAACATCAAAAACATCAACGAAACGATATGTCAGAGAACAAGAATCTTGCGGAAGAATTAACTTTCGATTTGCCGCCTGCAGGGGGTGAATTCCCGGCGCTGATTCAGTCAGTTAGACGAATCAGTCTCAAGCATCTGCAAAAGCGTATTCAATCTTTATTTTCGAGTATCGATGACAATATTTTCGAGTATGCGAACAAAGCTGATAGTAGTGAGAAACAGACTCTTTATTTTGATGCAATGCGTCAGTTGCGCGCCGAGAAAAAAGGCGCCGCTCAGCATTATTTCAAGGTGTTCGATAAATACTTTACCGATGCATTGAAAGGCGTTAAACATCACGGTAAAAGCTCGCCGGATGATTCCCAGGATTTTTCATACGCTACCCTGAGTCTGGTTGAAGAAGACGATCTCGAAGAGTCGCTAGCCGTAACTAACATGGTTGAAAAGTCGAATGGCCTGTACCGTGAATACCTGTCAGCCATTTCGCAGCGGTTAAATCATGTCGTTAACAACGCGGAAATCACTCCGGATAACAACCCTGTATCACCGGACAATATTTGCCGCGCCTTTGAGCAAGCAACTGAAAAACTCGCCATCGCGCTGGAAATTAAATTGATTATCTACAAGCTGTTTGAAAAACAGGTGGCCGGTCAGCTGGAACCGATGTACCGGGAAATCAATGATATGTTCGTTGCGGAAGGTGTGCTGCCGACCATTAAATTCAAAGGACCGGTCAAGTCACAGGCTCAGGAAGTCAAGGCAAAGCCGGTGCAGGAAAAATCCCAACAACCTTCCGTTGCGCCAAAAACCGCGCAAACCCGCGCGGGAACCGATGAAGATGTTTCCTTTGACTCACTGCGGCAGTTGCTTTCCATGCACCGTGGGCAATCAAATCCACAACCGGGCACCGATCAGCCGGGCGCGCCACAAGGGGCGGGTGGTCCGGGTGGCGGAGGTGGCGGATTCTATGTGGCAAATGATGTATTGTCCGGACTTACTGCGTTACAGGGCGACTTTCTCAATTTGGGAGAGGGTGTTCCCGGGCATGTATCCGTACAAGAGATCAAAAACAATTTACTAAGCGCGCTGAACAAAGGCCAGGAAGACGGACAGGTCAAGGGCATTGAAAATGAACAATCGGATGTTATTGATATTGTCAGCATGATGTTTGAGTTTATCCTGGAGGACAAAACCCTGTCCGACAGGATCCGCGCGGAAATCGCGCGCTTGCAGATTCCCATCATTAAAGTTGCCATTCTCGACAAGAAGTTTTTCGACCAGCAAAGCCATCCGGCGCGTTTGTTGTTGAACGAATTGGCTTACGCGGGCACAGCATTCAGTTCATCGGAACAGAGCGAGGACGATGTAATATTCCATAAAGTGGAATATGTGGTTAACCGGGTGTTGTCCGAATTCCAGACCAATGTCGGTATATTTGATGAACTGCTGGAGGAGTTCAAGAATTTTGTGGATTCCGAACTGCAGGACAACAAGCGTTCGGAAAAACTGCTGGAACAGACCAAGCAAAAAGTCTCGGATGAAATCGAATCCCGCATTCGAGAGTACCGCGTGCCTAAGCTGATATATGACCTGTTAGTCGGCAAATGGAAAGATGTGCTTACAGCGGTGGGTATGCGTCATGGCTGCAAAGGCCCGGTTTGGTCAGCTTGCCTGGATGTCGTAAATGACCTGGTCTGGAGCGTTCAGCCCAAACTGATGGCCAGTGAAAAGCAGGCTTTAACGCGGCTGATACCCAAAATTATCAAACGGCTGCAGGAAGGATTGAAACTGATTTCCGTTGATCAGAAGACTATTCAGGAATTTCTGGATCAATTGGGAACGCTGCATCTGAAATGCCTGAAAGGCACTGCGGACTTTTCACCCCGGAAAAAAGCGCCGGAGCCGGTCAGGGACGACGCCAAACAAGATGATTCTGAATGTGACACCGGCGGCAATCCATTCGCGGCTGAATTGGGCGACTTCGAATATTTTTCAGTAAGTGATGATTTCACTCAAATAAAACTTTCACCCGAAGCCAAACGCAGCAAGAACCATGCGGTGGTCCGCGATATGGCAATGGGGACCTGGCTCGAGTTTATCAATGACGGCAAAACCAGGCGTGGCAAACTTTCGTGGAAGTGTGACTTTACCGGCGACTATACCTTTGTGGACTGGCGTTTTCGACTGGTCGCCGATATTTCAATGGATGAATTGATCAAGCGGCTGGATAACGGAACCATAGCTATTGTCAAGGAGTTGCCTCTGCTGGATCGCGCCATCAATGCGGTTGTCGGCAGCATGAACAAATGCATGCAGAGCGCGAACAATCTCCTGACGCCAAATTCATGATACGCGGAAACTGGTAACGTCTTCCTGTTACCTGTTGTTCGCTGGTGTTAAACCGTCAGTTATCAGTATGGCTGGGGTTCCGCGGCTTTCA
Organism: Gammaproteobacteria bacterium; assembly: GCA_022627515.1. GTDB lineage: Bacteria > Pseudomonadota > Gammaproteobacteria > SZUA-152 > SZUA-152 > JAKEGK01. Next base: position 15,900 of record JAKEGK010000172.1, on the reverse strand, counting down.
TCTGGCGCTAACCGGAAAATTTTCTCACGACGACTTTTTGCGTTGCGCCAGCGTATCCTTGACCACAGAGTTGAATAACGACGTGACGTGGGGGGAGAACTGGGTTCCACTGCAGTTATTTATTTCTGTCATGGCGCGCAGTATCGAGCGCCGGTAATGCCGATCCGGCCGTGCGTGCGTCATCGATTCAAAAGCGTCAACCACCGCAAGTAACTGGGCGCCGGCGCGCATCTGATCTCTCTTGATTCCATGAGGGTAACCGGCGCCATCCCATCGTTCATGATGTTGCAGCACGATTTGCGTTGCGTCTTCCCAGCCGGGAATCAACTCCAGCAGCTTCGCGGAAAGTTCGGGATGCTGCTGCATACTGGTAATTTCGTTCGGATCGAATTTGGCTTGCTTTTGCCAGATTTGCTCGTCCATAAAAGCAAACGCGATGTCATGCATGTACACAGCCGCTTGAAGCTGCACCGGATCTTCGACAGTACCCATCATCTGGTTTAATCCGATCGCCAGAGGCAAGGTGCGCCGTGAGCGGCCTTTCCAGTAAGGGAACTTGGCTTCGATCAATAAAGTGAGTTGCTGAAAATAGTCGAGGCTTTTGATTTTGTCCTGGGGCGCTCTAATTTCCGTATCGGCAGTCTGCGTATGATTGCCCGAGTCGAGTTGATCAACTCCATATACCGCTAGATTGTCTCCGGCTATGGCGCGGTTGGCGATCAGCGCTATGATACGGGTGGCTTTTTTGCTGCAATCCTGTTTCGGGTTTTTGCTGATCGCGATCAGTGTGTTTTCTATTTCATTCAGCAGTTCAGTGTCGACATCCCGGTTATTAAACAGGTCTTCGCTTACTTCCTTGATCTTGTCGAGGCACAATAAAATCACTTCGCCAAGCAGCGGCGAATATTTCAATTCATCCTGGCGTATTGCAACGGTGATTTCTTCCACCGCGTGCGAGAACTTGGTGAGGATATCCAGGCGGCATAGATTGGAATTTCCCTTGATGGTGTGCAGGGCGCGGAACATGGCATGTATTGCGTCGGTATTGCCTGGATTGTTTTCCAGTTGCAAAATGCTGTTTGCCGCCACTTCGTACTGGTCGGCAAAGTTTTCCCGGTAGTCGGTGATGATCTCGTCATCAATTGAAATTTTAATATTTAGATTTGACATTCTACGCCTTATTCAACGAATCAACTTTGCTGCCGCGGCGGCCTGCTTGAGGCGCCGGCGGTGAAGCAAAATACAGTCCTGCAACACTATGTTATTTAACGGCGGTTTGATGCGGATCTTTATGCCTGCGCGGATGAGATTTGCGTTTTTGTTCAGCTATTTTCTGTATTTTATTCAGCCAGTTATGACCTGCGGATTGAGCTTGAAAACCCCTTAGGCGGCAACGGCAATTCGGATGCGGGAATGAAATATGCAATTCATTCCCTTGTATTTCATTAAGTGGCTGTAATTGCGGGTAATATTTGTCGAGGAAGCAGGTAGTGACAATGCTTTTTTACTACACTTAAGCCAATGCGTAACGCGCAATTTCAAGACGGCGTGGCATAACCCTACAACATAAGCGGCATTGCGTTTCCATGGCTAATCAGCAGTGGTATTTGGCGATCGACCAGGGTGGCGGATCCACGCGCGCCATCGTTTTCGATGGGGAGGCCAGGATCATCGCGCAAGCTCAACAAGCGGTTAGCGTTGAGCACCCACGCCTGGGATGGATTGAGCAGGACGCGGAGGAACTGGCGGCGTCCGTGCGTCAGGTGTTGGAACAAATCTGCGGCCAATTGAACTCCGGCGTGGAACATTTGCGTGCCGCAGGCATGGCCACGCAGCGTTCCAATATTGTCTGCTGGAATAAGCACAATGGCAAAGCGCTGTCGCCGGCGATCAGCTGGCAAGACCGGCGGGCTTATCAATGGATCGCGCAATTCCAGCCCCAAAATCAGCTGATCCGCAACAAAACCGGCTTGTTGCTTACGGCGCACTATGGTGTCAGCAAGTTGAAATGGTGTCTGGACAATCTTGTTCAAGTGCAGGATGCAAGGTGGCAGGATTACCTGGCCTATGGACCGCTGGCCAGTTATCTTGTGTATCGCCTGGTTGAGCATCCGGCAAACCTCGTTGATCCCGCCAACGCATCGCGTACCCTGCTGTGGAATATCGACACAAAAGACTGGGACGCAGATCTGTTGTCATTGTTTGATATTCCCGTGCAATATCTGCCCCGGTGTGTTGCCAGTGCCGCGTTTTACGGAACAATAAAAATGCGCAACCATCGGGTACCTCTGTCGGTAGTGACGGGAGATCAATCGGCGGCGTTGTACGCGTTTGGCTGGCCGGATGATGAAACGGTTTATATTAATTTGGGCACCGGCGCATTCATTCAGCGTCCAACCGGAAACCGCAAAATAGATATTCCCCGTTTATTGTGCAGCGTGGTGTATCAGAATGAACAGCAGAGCCAATATGTTATTGAATGCACCGTGAATGGCGCGGCCAATGCATTAATGGAAGTGGAGGACGCGCTGGGAATTTCCGGCGCTGACGCAGAGCGGCAATTTGATGACTGGCTGCAACGACTGGACAATCCACCGTTGTTTTTAAACGGCGTTGCGGGATTGGGCACGCCATACTGGGTGCCGGACTTCCCCTGCAAATTTATTGGTGATGGCGCAGCGGAAGAAAAAATCGTGGCGGTTGCGGAAAGCATATTGTTTCTCATCTTTGTGAATCTGCAAATGTTGCAGGAACAATACGCGCCAATGAAAAAAATTGTAGTGACCGGCGGCTTATCCAACAGTGATGGATTGTGCCAGAAACTGGCGAATCTGGTGCAACTGCCAGTCTATCGCCCGTTGCAACGTGAAGCTACCGCAATGGGGGTCGCGTATTTGGCGGCCGGAATGCCTCAATCCTGGGGGAATCTCGACACGGGCACACGGTTCCAGGTTCAGGAGGAACCCGCCCTCTGTGCGCGTTTTTCCAGGTGGCAGGAAGCGATGCAGGCGGAACTGAAACATTATCAATCTTCCTGACAACCGGGATTATATTTCTATGCCGCAGGATTTAATTCCTCAGGTTTCAACTTCCAAAGTTAATATTCCGCAGTTGGTCGCGCACCGGGGATACAGCGCCCGCTACCCCGAGAATACATTGCTCGGTATGGGGCGGGCGTTCCAGGCGGGCGCCTGTTATGTGGAATGTGATGTGCAACTGACACAGGACGGGGTTCCCGTGCTGTTTCACGATTCGGAGTTGACGAGAGTCTGTGGTGTGCCTGGCAATATTACTGAAATGACCCGGACGCAATTAAACGATGTGAGCGCGCACTATGCGTCAAAGTTCGGCGCGCAACATGGCAGGGTGCATATTCCGTCATTGCCGGAGTTGCTGGCGTTAATGAGCCGCTGGCCGCGGCGCCAGGTGTTCGTGGAAATCAAGCGCGCCAGTATCAGGAAATTCGGCGTGGAGCTGGTGTTCAACACTATTGTTGAGGCGGTGAGTGGCGCCGCGGATCAGGTCATTATTATTTCATTTGATTACGGTATTATGCTGCGGGTAAAAGAACAAACCACGCTTCGCACAGGATGGGTAATCGAACAATGGAATCCAGCGGATTTGATGCTGGCGGAACATCTGGAGCCGGAGTACATGTTTGTGGATCATGAATGCATCCCGGATGATCTAGCCAGACTGCCTGAGGCAAATTGGCGCTGGGCGCTGTATGAGATCGATGATCCCGTCACTGCAGGCAAGTGGATTGCCAGAGGCGCCAGCTTCATTGAGACCAATGATATCGGCGGATTATTGTCAGCGCCCGATTTTCAAAAAAGCCGCTGTGATGGCTGAAACCCATTACGACATGATTGTTGTCGGCGGCGGTATTCATGGCGCGGGTGTGGCCCAGGCCGCCGCGGCCAGCGGCAACTCGGTGCTTTTGTTGGAAAAATCCGCAATTGGTTCGGCGACCTCCAGTAAATCCAGCAAACTGATTCATGGCGGTTTGCGGTATCTTGAGAGTTTCCAGTTCGGGCTTGTGAGGGAATGCCTGCGGGAACGCGCGTTATTGTTGCGCAACGCACCGGAGCTGGTAAAACTGGCGCCGTTTTATATTCCCGTTTATCAACATACATCACGCAGGCCCTGGAAAATCGGGCTTGGACTGCAGCTGTATCGCTGGCTTGGCGGATTCAACAGCGATTCCCGTTTTCGCAGGCTGACCAGGCGGCAATGGCAATCCCTGAATGGATTGATACAGACTGATCTGCAGGCGGTATTCCAGTACTATGATGCGCAGACTGATGACATTGCGCTGACTAAAGCGGTATTACAGTCAGCACAACAGCTGGGCGCCGAGGTGTTGTTGCCCGCCGCCTTTGAAGGCGCGGTGATTCACCAGGATCAGTGTGAAATACACGTTGCTGTAAGTGGGAAAAAACGCACTTATACCAGCGCCGTACTGGTCAATGCCGCCGGCGCCTGGGTCAATGAAATACTGCGGAACTGTTCACCCCGGCAATGCCCGCTGGAAGTGGATTACGTGCAGGGAACCCACATTGTGGTCAACGAACCGGCGAAGCCGGGTGTATTTTATCTGGAAGCGCCGCAGGACCAACGGGCGGTGTTTGTCATGCCCTGGAAAGGGCAATGCATGATAGGAACAACAGAAACCGTGTTTCATGGCGATGCGGGTGATGTCAGGCCGCTTGCCGCCGAAAAAAACTATTTACTCGACACCTACAATCATTATTTTTGCACCGCCAGGGCAGAGTCCGATATTGTCAGCGCCTTTGCCGGACTGCGGGTATTGCCGCGCGATTCGAAGACACCATTCAAGCGCGCGCGCGATACTTTGCTGCTGGCAAACACGCAAAGCAGGCCGCGTTTGATTTCGATCTACGGCGGTAAATTAACGGCCTACCGCTCCACAGCGGAGAAAGTAATGCAACGGTTGCGCGGCAGTATGCCCTCACGCAAGCCCCGCGGTAACACGCGTTCATTGGCGTTGCAACCGGCCGGGCAGGCAATCAGCGGGCGTTGACGACCAGTCCGCGCAGTTCAACGATGATGGGATCGTCGTGGCGCAATTTAACTGTCTGTTGTTGCCCGCTGTTGCGGCCCATGAAAGGCATGCTGGCCGCGGCGAGATATGGCATGATTGCGCGCAGATCGTTGGATTCTCCCACGCTTTGAATATTGACACTCCAGATAGTAGAGACGGGTTTATCCGGTGCGCTGCGAATCGGTAACGCGGCCAGACTGGCGTAACGGTTGTAAACCGTATAACTGCGTGTTTCGTAACTATTGCCGACTCGCTGCAAATAAGCAGGGACGTACACGGTTCGTTGAACGGTCCGGGATTGACCCGAGCTGTCGGTTACGTTCTCTGTCACGGTAACGGTGTGTCCGCCAAAGGTCTCGTAGATTGGCCACGAATATGTCTGGATACCGGTTCGGCCATCCGAGATACCGTAGTGAAACTGGATTTCAATATCCGCATTGTCACGGGACTCGCTCAATATAAAGCCCTGCTTTTGCAGGATGTGATCAAAGTAGCGGCGGAATTCCAGAAAATAAAGATCTTTTGCGGCCGTGTCCGTGTTCATATCGGCAATATTTGTAAGGAAGTAACGTTTTCCATATTGCGTTACCTGGGGATCGGAAATGGCGTTGACGTCCACCACAATATGTGACACGCAGGCATTAAGGCCGCCTGCAAGCAGTAACACACCAAGCGAACGCGCTTTTAAACCAGTCCTCATTATGATACCTCAATGGAAGATTTAACTTTATTACCAGGCCGGGAAAGAAAAGGAAAAGCAATCGCTCCCTGAGTTTGTACTGATTTAGAACAAGGACATTGTGGAATGTTCTGGAGAATCGCGCAATGTTTTTACCCGTCCAATTTTGTATTGCATCCCCCCGATTTTGCTGTCGTATTGAAAGTTCTGATGATTTATCTCCTGCGATTGGCATCCGCGTGATAAAGCCGGCGGCTGCACGGGAACGCTTAGCCAAAGGGTACAGGCGGGTTAAACAACGGATATACTCATCCGCAGCAGTTTATTGCTTTGGATACGCGCCAGCCAGGATTTAGACAGGCGTTCTAAAACAAAGCGGCTTTGGTCAACAACAGTGTCAGTGTGTTTGTGTGCTGTGCGGCATTTCCGGATTTAATCCGTCATCAGCAAAGGGTAGGCGGCGTTTGGGGCGCTTATCCGCAGCAATGGTTGAATACGTATACGCTGTAACTAATTCGAGGATTCCGAAATCCTATGGATGCGATGAATTCCAGGAATTAAATATTAACTTCTGCGGCGTGTTCACCAAAACCAATCGGTGTGATTGATTTATCACCGCATGAAATATACAACCTATACGAAAAACCAATCGAATTTTAATTGCAAAAATTGATTATTAAATACTCAATTGATAAAAATATTATTATCGTTACGAATACAGATATATCTTCTTAACTATGCAATACCCATTAAACATTTCTATTATAAAGATTAATTGCTATTATCATCTATACTATCTAACTGTCCATCAAAAGGTTATATGCTATGGCAGATCGAAGACTCCACGTTTTTTATACGGTTGCGCGGCTGCTCAGTTTCACAAAAGCTGCTGAAACGTTGCACATGACCCAGCCAGCCGTGACTTTTCAAGTTCGGCAATTGGAAGAACATTTCAACACCCGTCTGTTCGATCGGACCCATAACCGCATTAGCCTGACCGAGGCTGGTCAGAAAGTCTATGAATACGCCGATCGCATTTTTCAACTTTATAACGAATTGGAAAACGCTGTCCGGGAACTGACCGGAGAAATCAGCGGAGTACTCATTCTTGGAGCAAGCACCACCATCGCGGAATACATGTTGCCGGCCTTGCTCGGTGACTTCAAAGCCAAATATCCGGATGTCAATCTGCGGCTCAAAGTTTCAAATACCGATGGCATTGTCTCAATGGTCGAGCATAACGTGATCGATCTGGGCGTGGTGGAAGCTCCCGTCGCAAACAAGAATTTATCGGTCGAAATCTGCCGTACTGACCGGTTGGTTGCTATTGTGCCACCCGGGCACGTACTGGCTGGACAGGATAAAATTTCCCTGAATACGCTGGTTGAATATCCTTATATCTGCCGTGAAGAAGGTTCCGGCACCCGCGAGGTTATTCTGGATTATCTTAAGGAAGCGGGCGTGGATGCCAGTCAGCTGAATGTCATAATGGAACTGGGCAGCCTGGAAGCTTTAAAAGGCGCCGTGGAAGCAGGCATTGGTGTGAGCATTATTTCCCGCGCGACATTATCAAAAGAAATTCGATTGGGTACACTGGCAGTGCTTGAACTTGATCCTCCGCTGGAACGTCCGTTTTCGTTTGTCCACCAAAAGCATAAGTTCCGGCAGCGCGCCATGGAAGAACTCCTGGATTTTGCGCGTAACTATTGCGAAACCCATCAGGCTCCCGAAATGTAAGGAATCCAAACATTCGCTGTGGTTGCCCGCAACAGTGTGCACTGGGGTTTTATTTCTCTTACCGGAGTGTCCTGTCATCGCACTGGATTTTTTCTGGCTATAATTCCTTTTATTGACGTGTTTTTTTCCGGCCGTCCGCCAATACGCGAAGTGCACATATCCACATGACCCGCTTTAATCAGCTATGATTTAGTTTCATGAAATCCCTTGAAAAAAAACTGCTTAAAATTTTTTCCCGCTTAACGGAAATCCAACAGCAGACCTTGCTTCAATTCGCAGAATTTCTGGCGGAAAGGGGCGATGATACCGGCGTCGCAAAAGGTAAGACGGAATTGCCAAAGCCTGTGCTTGCCAAACGGCCCACGGAAGAAACCGTGGTAGGAGCCATTAAACGCCTGACGTCCAGTTATCCCATGCTGGAAAAAGACAAGTTATTTAATGAAACCTCGATATTAATGACGAAACATGTCATGCAGGGTCATGCCGCTAATCTGGTCATTGATGAACTGGAAATTTTGTTTCAGCGTCACTACGAAGCGCTGATTAGCGATCAGCAGCAAGATTCGGAACAATAAATTAGTTAAACGAACAGTATGCTTGAAGTCTTTAAAACCTGGTATCAAAGGAATTTTTCCAATCCGCAGGCGGTAATACTGGCGGTTTTGCTGCTGTTCGGACTCTTGACCATAATCTATATGGGTGGCATGTTGGCCCCCATTCTTATCGCGATTGCAATCGCCTATCTGCTGGAAGCCATAGTTGCCCTGTTTGAACAATACCGGATTCCACGGCTAAGCGCGGTTATTGTAGTCTGTTTGCTGTTTCTGCTGATATTGCTGTTTTTAATCCTGTTGATGATTCCGGTATTGTCGCAACAAATTACGCAATTGATTCAGGAATTGCCCAGACAACTGGACAAAGTGCAGCAGACGATAGCGCAACTGCCGGAAATGTATCCTCAAATATTTTCCGAGTCACAGGTTAACGACATCGTAACGGATTTCAAAAAACAAATTACCGGTATGGGTCAGGCGGTTCTCTCCGTTTCGCTGTCATCAATACCAATCCTTTTCGCCATCGTCGTTTACTGTATTTTAGTGCCATTGCTGGTGTTTTTTTTCCTCAAGGACAAGGCGGTGATTATAAGCTGGCTGAAAAAGTATTTGCCCAAGGACCGCGGCCTGGCTTCGCAGGTGTGGCAGGAAATGGATTTGCAGATCGGTAACTATGTCCGCGGCAAGATTACCGAGATCATTATTGTCGGTGTGGTCAGCTACGTGACGTTTCTGGTGATGGGTTTGAACTATGCCTTGTTATTGGGCGTGCTCGTTGGTTTGTCGGTTATCATTCCTTTCATCGGCGCAGCCGCCGTCACCTTTCCGGTTGCCATGATTGCCTATTTTCAATGGGGCTGGGGTGCGGATTTTGCCTGGCTGATGCTGGCATACGGCATTATTCAGGCCCTGGACGGGAATGTGCTGGTGCCGTTGCTGTTTTCCGAGGCTGTTAATCTGCATCCGGTCGCCATTATTGTGGCGGTTATCGTGTTCGGTGGCATATGGGGTTTTTGGGGCGTGTTTTTTGCGATTCCGCTGGCGACACTGGTGAAAGCGGTGTTGAATGCGTGGCCGAGCCTGCAACCGGTCGCGCAACCCGCGGCTGAAACGTAACGGTGTTGTTGTGGTTGTTGTGGTTGTTGTGGTTTTCGTTTATTTTGCACTTGGGGTATAAACCTTGCGCCGTGTGCGCTTGCAATGTTTGAGATAGTTTCCAGCAGTCCGCGCAATGAAAACCGGAATTTTCAAATACCCGGCCAAACAACTATTTCAGGGCTTTCACTGCGGCCAACACCTCATCCACATGTCCCGCCACTTTGACCTTGCGCCATTCCTGTCTCAGTATGCCTTGCTCATCAATCAGAAAAGTACTGCGTTCGATGCCCATGACTTTTTTACCGTACATGTTTTTTTCTTTAATGACATCGAACATTTTACACAGGGTTTCGTCAGTGTCGGACAGCAGGTCGAATTGAAATCCCTGCTTGTCCCTGAATTTACCGTGCGATGCGATGCTGTCGCGTGATACGCCTAATACAATCGCACCGGCGCGTTTGAATTTGCTGAGGCTGGCCTGAAAGTCCAGGCCTTCGGTAGTGCATCCCGGCGTGCTGTCCTTGGGGTAAAAATACAGTACCACCTTGCTGCCTTTGAGATCTTCCAGTTTGATTTGTTGATCACCGGTGGCGGGCAAATTGAAAGCGGGAACCTTTTTGCCGATAGCAACTGTGCTCATAGGAATCCTGTATGGTTCAGTGATGCAATTAACTTTTGGAAGGTTCCAGGACCGCGTCCATGTTCAGGCTGTCACAAAAATCCAGAAAGTCCTCCCGTAATGCCGCAATACGAATATCGGATGGAACGTTTATGCTCATGTTCATTGTGAACATGGGCGTGCCGGTGTGGGCAGCGGCGTAACGGTTGGTATTGAGTTCACGAATGTTGATGTTGCGGCTGGAAAAGAAATTGGCAATCTTGTACACGATGCCCGGGTGATCCATGGAGATCACGTCCACGGAATACGACAACAAATTTTGCGGCCGGGCTTCTTGCTCAGTGCGTTTTGAAGTAACGTTAAGAGCAAGCCGGTCACCGAGCGCCGGCAACTGATTCTCCAGTTTGGCCAGCGCATTCCATTTTCCGGAGATCATCAATATCAGTGCAAATTCGCCGCCCAACACCGTCATGCGGCTATCGTTAATATTACAACCGCTTTCGAGAATCGCTTGCGAAAGGTTATCGACGATGCCCGGGCGGTCTTTTCCAACGGCTGTAATTACAAGTAGATTATCCATCGCGGTATTTTAGTAGTGGTTGTGAAAAATGACAGTGAAATTTTTTTGCCAGTATAACACGACCGCATTGGTTAATTAATAGTCACAATGCCGGATGTTTTGTGCAAGCAGGATAGGTACAATATGCGGTCTGCGCGCTTGTCTTCACAGTAACGGCTCAGTACCATTAAGCGGAATTTTACCTGGCGCTTGATGTACACCGCCGCAGACAACGCCTCAACACCTTTGGAGAAAATTAATGTTTCACGGCAGTATGGTCGCACTCGTAACACCGATGTACGAAGATGGCAGACTGGATTTCGAATCGCTCGACCGGTTGATAGAATTTCATGTGGAGAACAAAACCGATGCGATCATTGCGGTGGGCACCACTGGTGAATCCGCCACGCTCGACGAAGAAGAACATTGCGCCACGATTAAAAGAACCGTGAAAACCGCGGCCGGACGGATCCCCGTGATAGCCGGTACCGGTTCCAATTCCACAAAAGAAGCGATTAATTTAACCCGTTGCGCCATGGAAGCAGGCGCCGATGCCTGTCTGCTGGTGACGCCCTACTACAACAAGCCAACACAGGAAGGCTTGTATCTGCATTACCGCGCGGTGGCTGAAGCCGTGGGTATTCCACAGATTCTGTACAATGTACCGGGCCGCACCGCAGTGGATATGCTGCCGGAAACCGTGGCGCGCCTGGCGGAATTGCCCAATATCATCGGCATCAAGGAAGCGACCGGCAACCTGGAACGCGCCAAAAAGATTCTTGAACTTTGCGGTGACAAGATCGATGTTTATAGCGGCGATGACGCAACGGCAATGGACCTGATTCTGTCAGGGGCCAAAGGCGACATTTCGGTAACCGCCAACGTGGCGCCGCGCGCCATGCATGATATGTGCGCGGCGGCACTGCAAGGAGACAAAGCGCGCGCGCAGCGGATCAATGAACCATTGATGAGTTTGCATAAGAACCTTTTTCTTGAAGCCAATCCGATTCCCGTGAAATGGGCGCTGTACGAAATGGGTCTCATCAGGTCCGGCATCCGCCTGCCGATGACCGTGTTGTCGGAACAGCACCATGAGGCGGTCCGTCAGGCGCTAAAGCAAGCCAACATACTTTAAAATAGACGGATTTTAGTGAGCGCCATGTTTTTGATTCGTGTGATTGTTCTGATGCTGTTAAGCATTTCCCTGACAGCCTGCGGCATGTTTAATAACAAAAATGAGTACGCCTATCTTAATGCTAAATCATCCAGGCCATTGCAGATGCCTGAAGGCCTGCATGCGCCGCAAGGCAGTCAGCCCATGTTCGTGCCCGGTGTTCATGTTGATACCATAGATTTGACAAATGATCTGGTGGAGCCGCCACAAATCGTCAAAAGCGTCGATCTTTCCGAACTTGATGCCGGCCATTCCAAACCGCAGGCGCAGGCAGAATCCAGGCCGCCGGAAACGGCGGAACCAGCCAGTGTTGCGCTGCAGTCAACGCAGACAAAAACCCCGGAAGGAACCAGTATGTTACTGGTTGATGGTAATTTTGATACGGTTTGGCCGGTGGTGGGTCCCGCGCTACAGGAATTGGGATTTACAATCGACGACAGCAGCCGGGGCAATCAGATGTATACGATTTCCAAGGAATTGATTACGGTTAACATCGATGACAAGCCAGTGCATCCCGGTGACGAAAAGCCTCCGGTGATTCTGGAATATCAGATCCATATGAAAGAAGTGGACGAAAAAACCCGGATCACCGTGCATAATAAGGACGGCGTGCTGGAAGGGTCGGGATTGACTGATCACTTATTGCTGCAAATACGGGAAATATTGGCTAATCCCGGACAGAAATCCCAAGATAAAAGCTGATTAATACCAATCAATTTAAAAGGGGATACAATTGAGGTTTTGCGCCCTGGGCAGTGGCAGCCGCGGCAATGCGATGCTAATCGAGGCCCGGCACACCCGGCTTATGCTGGATAATGGTTTCTCCCTTCGGGAAACCGAAAAACGTTTGGGACTAATGGGCGCCGATGCCGGTTCCATTAATGCGATCCTGGTTACCCACGAACATGCGGATCATGTCAATGGTGTTGGCGCTTTTGCCCGAAAGTACGGGCTGACGGTTTATGCCACCATGGGAACATACAACAGTAGCCGTTTGGGTGAGTTGCCGGATATCCGGCTGATCAGCAGTCATCAGAGTTTTTCCATCGGCGACCTGCAGATAAATCCGTTCCCGGTGCCGCATGACGCCAGGGAGCCTTGCCAATTCGTATTCTGCGATGGCAACCGGCGTTTGGGAATCCTGACGGATACCGGCTCAAGCACCGCGCATATCGAAGAACAACTGACCGGATGTGATGCATTGGTGCTGGAATGCAATCATGATAGAACCCTGCTGGCGCAGGGCGGCTATCCCTATCACGTGAAACTACGGGTTGCCGGCGATTATGGCCATCTGAATAATGAACAAGCCGCATCACTGCTGCGGCGGATCGATACGTCGAGCCTGCAGCATATAGTGGCCGCGCATATCAGCGAGAAACATAATACGCCAGCGTTGGCGCAACAGAGCCTGAGCGCCGCGCTTTGCTGCCAGCGTGAGTGGATCGCCGTCGCCGGTCAGCAGAGCGGACTCAACTGGCGGGATGTGAATTAATTGGCTGTCTCAACAGCTAAAAAATTATTTACAGAATATTATTTATCGAATAGAAAGAACGAACAACGAGGAATAGCCATGGAGAAACGGGAACAACTTTATTCAGGCAAAGCGAAATCCGTATTCCGCACTGACTATGCGGACAAGCTTATCTTGCACTTCCGCAACGACACCTCGGCATTCGACGGAGAAAAGATCGAACAACTTGAGCGTAAGGGCGAAGTGAACAACAAGTTCAACGCGTTCATTATGCAAAAACTCTCCGCGGCGGGGATTCCAACCCATTTCGAATCGCTGCTGTCGGCGCAGGAATCTGTGGTGAAAAAACTCACTATGCTGCCTGTGGAATGCGTGGTGCGTAACATTGCCGCCGGCAGTATCTGCAAGCGTTTGGGCTTGAAAGAAGGGATTGATATTAATCCTCCGACCTTCGAATTTTTTCTGAAAAATGACGCATTGCATGACCCGATGATCAACGAATTTCACATTCGGTCATTTGGCTGGGCCACGGATGAACAAATCAAACAGATGCAAAGCCTGGCCTTCAAAGTGAATGATGTGTTGAAAGCGCTGTTCGCCAAGGCGGGTTTGTTATTGGTGGATTACAAACTGGAATTTGGTGTTTATCACGGCCAATTGGTGCTGGGCGACGAGTTCACGCCGGATGGCTGCCGTTTGTGGGATGCGCAAACACGCAAAAAGCTGGATAAGGACCGCTTCCGCCAGGGGCTGGGGGGCGTGGTGGAAGCGTATGAAGAAGTCGCACATCGGCTGGGGGTGGATCTATCCTGATCAACCGGCGCGGCGGGAAATGAATAAAGCGCTTATATAGGATATATCAATAATTATATAAAACACAATAAGTTATAATCCGCAGGGAACCTGAATCGCCCGGTCAACATACCGGGCTTTCTGTTCGTCAAACAAGCAAGTTTGATTAAAGGTTTTTCAACAGGTAGCCGAATATGTTGGTGATAAACCAACTCTATGGCTCGTTGGCCGCACGCAGAAAATACCGCCGGCCGGGCACTGGCGCGCCAGGGCTTTTGAATCAGAAGGACATTACCGTGAATTTTCTATCAGCGCTTAACGTCAAGCAGAAAGTATTTGCCGGTTTCGGCTTAATGCAGATCGTGGTTATTGCTGTTGCCGTCAGCACGTTAATCAGTTTATCGTCCACTGAAACCGATGTGGTGGTTATTTCAGAGGACATTCAGCCAGCGGTGCTGGCAGCATCGGAATTGCAATATCACATTGAGCGGGCCAACAGCTCACTGGGTTTTTACCTGTTAAGCCAGGAGCAGTCACACAAGGATCGTTACCTGGAAAGCCTGTCGAAAGTCGATGTGGTGCTGGGTAAACTGCAAAACCTGCAAATGGTGAAGGATCAGCCTTTATTAAAAGACCACGTGCATGAAATCGCCAGCGGCGTGGATCAGTTCAGGCAATACCGTGACCGCGTATTAACGCTGGCGGAAAGCCGCGATGAAAATATTCCCGGAGTTCGTTATGCCGCGGTGAATTTAAGCCCGCTTGCACAGCAAATGCTGAATTATATGGAAATCATGATTCAGTCAGAAACCGAACAGGATGTTTCCGCCAAACGGCGTAAATTGCTATTTGATATTGAAGAAATGCGTTACACCCTGGCCAGCGTGGTGAATGGTGTGCGCGCCTATCTTGCCTTTAAAAGCCGGTCTTCCCTCGATGAAATAAATTTATACACTGAAAGCCTGAAAGGCGCCATTAATCGCATCAAAGCGGATTCGGATTTGTTAACGCTGGAACAGGCGGATGCGCTGGAGCAGTTTGTAGCGCTGCAAGCCACGTTCAACGAACACATGAATGAAATGATCAAAATCCACAGCAGTGAAAAATGGCGCATGGACTCCTATTTGATCCGCACTGAAATAGGCCCTCTTGTCAACGAAATTGGCCAGGATGTTGGTAAAATGGTGGAAACCCTGCGTGACAACGCCAGCAGCACCAGCATGGCATTGGCCAGCCAGGTCGGCAAAACAATCAGCCTGGTCGGATTTTTGTCAATTCTGGGAGTCGCGGTGGGATTTGCCGGTTCGTTCTTCATCAGCCGCGCTATCGTATCACCACTGGTGGAAACCAAAGCTGCCATAGAGGCGATCGCATCCGGCAATGGTGATTTGACCAAACGCATTAACGTGCTGGGCAATGATGAAATCGCCCAGTTGGCGAACGCATTCAATCATTTCGCCGGCAAGGTGCAAATAATCATCAAGGAAGTGTCCGGCATTACTACCCGTCTGGCCAGCGCCTCCGAACGCCTGACGGTCGTAACTGATGAAACCAGAAAAGGCGCGGATCGCCAGCTGCAGGAAACCGATGAGGTAGCCATTGCCGTGAATGAAATGGCAGCTTCGGGTCAGGAAGTCGCGCGTAACGCCAACGCCGCGGCGGAGGCGGCGCATAACGCTGACGTGGCCGCGGACAACGGCCGCCAGGTGGTGGGGCATACTATTGAAGCCATTGATTCCCTGGCCCGGGAAGTCAAGGAAGCGGGCACTGTGATTGACCGCGTGGAAAAGGACAGCGAAAGCATCGGTGGCGTGCTGGATGTGATTAAAGGCATTGCCGAACAAACCAACCTGCTCGCGTTGAACGCAGCCATTGAAGCGGCTCGCGCCGGGGAGCAGGGGAGGGGATTTGCGGTGGTGGCCGACGAAGTGCGCACTCTCGCGTCCCGCACCCAGCAATCCACCGCGGAAATTCAAACCATGATTGAGCGCCTGCAGACCGGCACCCGTGATGCCGTGAGCGTGATGGATCAAAGCCGTCAAATGGCGGAAGCCACGGTTGGGCAGGCCGCCAAAGCCGGCAGTTCGCTGGAAGAAATCAATGCGGCGGTGAACACGATCAAGGATCTTAATTCGCAAATTGCCTGTTC